>NZ_JBVTQY010000010.1:0-134753 GCF_055755215.1 Planctobacterium sp. R6 | reverse complement strand
GCTCAAACTACAAGCCATCCTTGAAGGCTATGAATTGGCTAAGTCTCTTGAATCAGACTTGTGATCAAGAGACAGCTCTTAGGGGGCTTTTTCTGACTAATGATTGATGGTACCAAATTTGCCTTGTTGGTAATCCCTGACCGCCTGACGTAATTCTTCCTGAGTATTCATGACAAAGGGGCCCATGTGCGCAATTTTCTCCTTGATAGGATTGCCTTTAAAAAGCAATAACCCGGCACCGTCTTCACCGGTTTCAATGCTGTTAACTTCACTGGCATTAAGGCTCACAAACTCACCTTCCGTAGCTCCCCAAATACTGCCCTGATAAAGATAAGCCCCCAAAAATCCGGCCTGTTTGGCATCGATATTCAACACGGAGTTTGGCTTGAGTTGCAAATCCGCAATCGCACTATCAGCCGCCAGATCTGCCATTGGACTATCATAGCTTTCACCATTTAGCTGCCAACGCCCCGCCAGTATTTTCACTATCCCTTGTGACAGGCTAAATTCTGGAACCGGGATGTCGCTACTGTCCTGGTAACGGGCCGGACGTAACTTGTCTTTTGCCGGCATGTTCAGCCAAATCTGAAAGCCGTGCATACCTTCTTTACTATCTGCCAGTGGCATCTCCGAGTGGATTACCCCATAACCGGTACTCATCCACTGCACGTCTCCGGCTTTGATTGCCTTTTTGTTGCCCATCTGGTCCTGGTGTTCAAAGCCACCTTTCAAAATATAAGTAAAGGTTTCAATGCCCCGGTGAGGGTGAGGCGGAAATCCGCCAATGAAATCCTGCTCATCATCGGACTTGAGCTCATCAATCATTAAGAATGGATCAAAAGCTAAAAAGTTAAAATCCGCCACGCGTCTTATATTGACGCCATCACCATCCTGAGTAGGCTGTGCAGGACGTTTTGAGAGTATATGCATAATCGAATCTCCTGAATAAGATAACGACTATTATCCATCAATTTAAATAACAAAAAAGCGCATAAAATGCGCCTTTTCATTCAATTTAATAGAACTATAACCAGAGTGTGTTGATCTTTTCTGTACAATTTTGCCGCAGTCAACATGCTCTAGCCAGATGTCAGTAGTTTAATGGCCAAAGCAATCAGGATTAGTCCCATTACCCGGTCAAACCAGTGGCTATTGTCGCCAATAAACGCCCTGACCTTTTTTGAGCTCAGCACGTACGACAAAAACGAAAACCAGATGCCGGTAGCCAGCGTCATATACAGGCCATATACCGCCTTTACCGCCATCGGTGTATCGGCACTAACGATAACGGCGTAAAGTGACAGGAAAAATAAGGTGGCCTTTGGGTTCAGGCCGTTGGTTAAAAAGCCGGTCCAGAACGCTTTTTTATCGGAGATTGTAACACCGTCAACAACCGCCTCGGGATCCTCGGCGGGCGGTGCTGGTTGGCTCCGCAAACCCTGTACCCCTATCCAGATTAAATAGCCCGCTGCTGCGTAACTGAACAGAGTAAACAACCAGGGCGTGGTTTTAATTAAAATACCAATCCCCGCCAGTGAATATGCGACATGTAACAGTATCGCAAAACCAACGCCAATACTGGTGATCACACCGGCCCGGCGTCCGTAGCTCACGCTGTTTTTTAATACCACGGCAAAATCCGGTCCTGGACTGGCGACAGCGACCAAATGCGCGATTGCGATAGTGAGGAATTCGAGCCAATAGCTCTGCAATAGATCCATGTGATTATTATCCTTTATAGGGTATCGAGAAACTTTGGCACCAGTTCAGAAGCCAGACCGTAATATTGCTGCTCAAACTCTGAACCCACCGCGCTGGGTTCCAGATTGATTTCCACCGTCTGGCACCCATAGCTGGCCGCCTGTGCAACAAAACCCGCAGCCGGATAGACGTGGCCGGAAGTGCCTATTGCGATAAACAAGTCAGCCTGATACAAGGCCTCCTGAATTTCATCCATGTAATAAGGCATCTCACCAAACCAGACTATATCGGGTCTCATGCGCCTGGCGGGATAACAACATTTGCAGCCGTTGCTTTGATCCAGGTTTTGCGTCCAGTGTTGTGACTTTCCGGTTTTACAGCATTTTGCCGAGAGCAATTCTCCGTGCATATGTAACACGTTTTTGCTGCCTGCCTGTTCATGCAAATTATCGACATTCTGCGTGACCACTAGCAGATTTTTACCCAGTTTCTTTTCTAATTTCGCCAGTGCCAGATGCGCCGCATTGGGTTTGACTTCTGGCGACTGCAATTGTGCCCTGCGCAGGTTGTAAAAGCGATACACCAGATCAGGATTGACGGCGAACGCTTCGGGTGTTGCCACCTCTTCGACACGGTGGTCTTCCCACAATCCATTGTTATCTCGAAATGTCTTTAGACCCGACTCGGCAGATATTCCTGCGCCGGTTAATACGACAACTTTGCCCATATTCTTTATTACTCGTTCTTCAAAGTTGAGGTTCTGACAAACTTTATGTTACATATTGAATTATTGAATCAGGTAACGCTCATCAGGAACAGGCATTTGAACAACACTTTGCCCTTTTTGCAACGAATTGAACAAAACTACAGTGAATTACCACCAAGTGCCCGAGAAATCGCCACCTTTTTACAAAATGACCCTTTGCTGGTACTGAAATTATCTACCAATGATATTGCTAAGGCTTGCAACACCTCAAAAGCAACCGTCAGCCGTTTTTTTCGGCAACTAGGCTATAAAAACCATTTAGTGGTTAAGCAGGAACTCCGTACACAAGGGCAACCAATCGCCTCTAATCACAGTGATAAACAATTTCTGGAAGGTGAATACCAGCGCATCAAAGCAGCCTGGGAATACCTGCAACGCTATGGCATTGAACAAATAGCAGATGCGATATGCCATGCTGACAGGATCAGTATTTTTGGTTATCGCAATAGTTATCCCATGGCCATGCATTTTCAGCGGCAGCTATTGCAACTCAGAGACAGAGTGAGATTACTGCCACAACCAGGCCAAACTATCAGTGAAGAATTGCAAGGAATAGTCAAAGGTGAAGTGGCGATTGTGGTGGGCTTCAGACGTCGTCCCAGGGTATTCAAATCGCTGCTGGGCGAGCTAAAGAAATGCACCAGTATTATTTTGTTGACTGACAGTACCGGACAAATTTACAAAGATGACGTCGATCATCTGCTGGTGTGTTCATTGGGCGAAGAATTAGCGATGGACAGTTACGCCGCACCAATGAGTATGATATCTATGCTATGCCATGCGGTGTACAACACACTTGGCGAGCAAGCAACACAGCGAAGCTCCGCGATTTCTGAAGGGTATAAATCACTGGGTGAATTGGAAGATATCTAACAAAGTCCGCATTCTTTCCTGACCAAACGGTCAACACAAATGAAACATTTGTTTCATGTAAAAATACATTTGAAACTAAGCCGTTTTTGGTCTATGGTTAAAGCATGGGTTACGAATTATTCCGCATTCTTCTGCTAAGTACCCTATTCTATTAACTTTCTGTTTCAGTAGTTATATTCGGACAGAATCTGATGACCTCATCAGTGTGATAAGGCCCTTATCCGCAATCAGGTCAACGCACTCAACAAATCGTACCTTTGTAACTTACATTGATAATGTGAATATGGAAAACAAAACCGATCCCTTTATATTTCGGGCAACTAATACCGCTGACATGCCCATTTCTGCGCAAGACGGGCCTTTGCATGGGCTCACGTTGGCCGTTAAAGATCTGTTCCATATCAACGGTTTAACCACAGGTGCGGGAAATCCAGACTGGCTTAAAACACACCCGCCAGCCACAGCCACCAGTTCTGTTGTTACCCGATTATTAACCGCTGGTACGCAGTTTTTGGGCAAGACACTAACTGATGAACTGGCCTATAGTTTAAATGGCCAAAACTTTCATTATGGTACGCCCCTAAACTACAAAGCAATCGAACGTTTACCTGGCGGCTCATCAAGTGGTTCAGCTGCTGCCGTCGCCAGCGGCGAAGCTGACATTGGTTTAGGCACAGATACCGGCGGTTCTGTCAGAGTACCTGCTTCTTATAATGGGTTGTATGGCTTGCGACCAACTCATGGCGTAGTGGCAACAGATAACATGGTGGCACTGGCACCTGGCTTTGATACCGTGGGCTGGTTGACCCGTGACCTGAAAACCATGAATAAGGTGGCCCGTGTGCTGCTACCTGAAGGCACAGTATCCTCACCGGCAAAGATTCATTTCAGCACGGAACTTAATCATTTGGTTTACCATGGCAAGACAATCGATAATCTGGTCGAAAACCACACTGACATGAACTTCACCCCCTGTGCGTTTTCCACCAGTCTGTTAGCTAAAGCCAGTGACGCATTTCGGGTTTTGCAGGGCAGAGAAATCTGGCAACAGCACGGAGAATGGATAACTAAACACAACCCTAATTTTGCTCCGGATATTAAACAAAGACTCAACTGGTGTGCAGGTTTAACTGAAGAACAACAATACATTGCTCAGGGTTATCAACAGGAAGTCAATCAGACGATGGCAGCCTATTTAGAAGACAATCACTTTTTGTTAGTACCCACGACGCCGGGACCTGCTCCCTTGTTAAAAACCAGTGCTGAAGATCTGGTGCAGTACCGAAATCACCTCTTAGGGCTTACCGCGCTTGCAGGTCTGGGCGGGCTACCGCAACTACATATACCATTAGATACCGGAACTGAAGCGCCTCTGGGTTTTTCGCTTATTGGTCCAGGGGGCACAGATTTGGCATTAATAGAGCACGCTTTTAAACTTACAGGAGAAACTCCTTGATCGGTTTTACTGCACCACACTATGCCGCCGCAGAAGCCGGCACTGAAGTTTTACAAAACGGCGGTACAGCCATTGAGGCGATGGTGGCTGCTGCGGCGACTATTGCAGTGGTTTATCCCCATATGAATGGGCTCGGCGGTGATGGCTTCTGGTTGATCAGTGAACCCGGCAAGCCCCCTGTTGCCATCGATGCCTGCGGCACTGCATGCCGAAGCGCGTCGCCTGTGTTCTATCAGGGGCTGGCACAGATCCCGTCCAGAGGACCTGGCGCCGCTCTGACTATGGCAGGTGCTGTTGCCGGATGGCAACAAGCACTCAATATCAGTGCGCAATGGCAAACCCCACAGCCTCTGGCTGAACTTCTGCAAAACGCGGTTAATCATGCTCAGACAGGCATCGAAGTTACGCAAAGTTTGCAAGACGCCAGTCTAAAAACTCAGCAAGAATTTCAAGGTTTTGATGCGTTCCGACAAGTCTTTAGCAACAATGGTGCAATTTTAGAAAAAGGCCAAAAGCTGCAGCTAAAACAATTAGGGAATACGTTGCACTATTTAGGTGAACAGGGCCTGCAATCTTTTTATCAGGGTGACATTGCCCAAAGCCTGGCGAATGATCTGGCGGCTGTAGGATCACCAGTCAGTCTGGCAGATTTTCAGGCTTACCAGGCTAATCAGGTAACGCCACTGAGTGTAAAAACCACAAAAGCGACCCTCTACAATCTTCCGGCACCAACTCAGGGCCTGGCGTCATTAATGATTTTGGCGCTCTTTGACAAAGTTCAGCATCTGGCACAATCAGAGGCAGATGTTATCCACCTGCTTATAGAATGTACTAAACAGGCATTTATTGTGCGCAATAACACAATCGCCGATCCCTCCCGGCTTACGGCTCCACAATCCAGTTGGTTGACAACAGCAACCCTGGACGAACTGGCAGCCAATATTTCAGTGAGTACCGCCCTGCCCTGGCCACACGAAGCCAGACCGGGAGATACCGTCTGGATGGGCTGCTGTGATAATCAGGGGCGCATGGTCAGTTATATACAAAGTTTGTATTGGGAATTTGGTAGCGGTATCGTTTCCCCGTCTACCGGAATTGTCTGGAATAATCGTGGCACGTCTTTTTCATTGGCGCCTCAATCCCTGCAGTATTTACAGCCCGGATTAAAACCGTTTCACACCCTGAATCCAGCCTATGCACAGTTCCACAATGGTGACAGAATGGTTTACGGCACGATGGGTGGCGAAGGTCAGCCACAAACCCAGGCTGCCCTGTTAAGTCGATTTGCTTATCTGGGCAAGTCATTGCAGGACGCCGTGACAGAACCTAGATGGTTGTTAGGCAGAACCTGGGGAGATGTCAGCCACAACTTAAAAATCGAAGAAAACCTAAGTCCCCAATTTAAGCAAGCTTTGCAGGATAAAGGACATGACATTGCTGTTGTGCAGGCGCTCAACGAGATGATGGGCCATGCCGGAGCAGTACACCTGTCAACATCACAGCAAATTACGGCTGTTACTGATCCCCGCAGTGACGGCAAAGGTATCGCACAAGAGGTATTAGCATCATAATGGAATTGTTACTGGATAACTGGACAACAGTGGCCGCTCTGATGGTCACGGGTGTATTTGCAGGCCTGCTGGCGGGCCTGTTGGGTGTTGGTGGTGGTATCGTTATCGTACCGGTACTTTATTTTTTGTTTCAGAGCTTTGGCGTTTCAGCTGAAACAGCCATGATTGTCGCCACAGCGACTTCGTTAGCCACCATCATTCCAACCTCGGTGAGTTCCATCAAAGCGCATCGCAAAAAAGGCAATGTGGATAGCAGCCTGCTCAAAGCTTGGTGGCCCTACATATTAATAGGTGTTTTGGCCGGAAGCTTCCTGGTTACCCGCATTTCCGGCCATTGGTTTACGCTGCTATTCGGGGTAATTGCCACACTGTCAGCGCTGAATATGTTGTTTCGCACTAATCAGTCGCATATCGCCGAGTCCCTGCCGGGAAAAGCCGGGCAAAGTCTTATGGCCAGCGCCATCGGTTTTTTCAGCTCTATGGTAGGTATCGGCGGTGGCACCCTGTCAGTGCCAATGCTGACAGCCTGTAAATACCCGGCCCATAAAGCCGTTGGTACAGCAGCGGCGATCGGCCTGTTAATCTCTTTACCCGGCGCAACGACGATGTTGCTGTTGGGCCAAACACCGGTTGACGCACCACCAGGCACCTTTGGGCTGGTCAATCTGATTGGATTTGCCTGCATAGTGCCATTAACCGTTTTGTTTGCCCCGCTTGGCGCACACCTGGGCAGTAAATTAGACAGTGTGATGTTGAAGAAAGTGTTTGCCATTGTGCTGTGCATTACCGGCGTCAGGATGCTGGCTCAGCTGGTAATGTGACCTATGACGTTGCTATTTTCCAAATTTAAGGTGAGTAATGAAAAGACTTAATCCTCCTCCCAGATTACTAATGGGACCAGGGCCTATCAATTGCTATCCCAGGGTGCTTTCGGCCATGTCTACGCAGTTAATTGGTCAATACGATCCGGTTATGACTGGCTATATGAATGAAGTAATGCAACTTTACCGGCAGGTATTTAACACCGAAAACACCGCAACCTTGTTGATTGACGGCACCTCCCGGGCCGGGATAGAAGCAGTTTTAGTCTCCTGCATTGAGCCCGGTGACAAAGTACTCGTGCCTGTGTTTGGTCGCTTCGGACACCTGTTACAGGAAATCGCTGAACGCGCAGGTGCTGAGGTACACACCATTGAAGTCCCATGGGGTCGGGTATTTAGCCCTGATCAGGTTGAAGATGCCATTAAAAAGATACGTCCAAAAGTACTGGCTATGGTACAGGGTGATACATCAACAACCATGTTACAGCCACTACAACAGCTCGGCGAAATTTGTCGTCGTTATGATGTGTTGTTTTATTCTGATGCAACCGCTTCAATCGGTGGCAACCCGTTTGAAACCGACCAATGGCAATTGGATGCCGTTTCAGTGGGCTTGCAAAAATGCCTCGGCGGTCCTTCCGGTTCAGCGCCTATTACTCTGAGTGAGCGCTATGTAGAGCTGGTGCGAAAAAGGCACCATGTGGAAGCCGGTATTCGCAGCGAACACCATGAAAATGGCAGCGCGAGCCGAATCAGATCCAATTATTTTGACATTCCGATGATCCTTGATTATTGGGGAGAAGAGCGCCTCAACCACCATACAGAAGCCACTTCAATGCTGTACTGCGCAAGAGAGTGTGCCATTAACCTATTGGAAGAAGGCCAGGCGAACTGCATAGCGCGCCATGCGCTTCATGGCAATGCCATGGCCCAGGGCGCCTCAGGATTAAACCTGAGGTTGTTTGGCGATCAGAAACACAAAATGAACAATGTTGTCGGCGTCTACATTCCGGAAAATGTAAATGGCGAGCAAATTCGCAGTCAGTTGCTAAACGATTTTAATATTGAAATTGGCACCAGCTTTGGTCCATTGCATGGCAAAATCTGGCGTCTCGGCACTATGGGTTACAACGCCCGTAAAGACGCTGTGTTACACACGCTGCAATCACTGGAAACCGTGTTGAGAAGAGCTGGTCATAAACTGTCACCAGGTGAAGCCATCGACAACGCTCTGGAGGTATATCAAAGTGCATAATCGCCCCCAAACGCCAGACTTTAGTGGTTACGCGGAGCAGGTGTTTAACCGTTGTGACGCCCTGGCGCTCCACAGCCAGTCCTATGAAGGCATGGACCGGCGCTACCTCACCCCGGAGCACAGCATGGCCAACCTTCAGGTGGCGCAATGGATGACGGCTGCCGGTATGGAAACCTGGGTAGATCAGGCCGGAAACCAATGGGGCCGCTATAAAAGTGCTACCCCTGATGCAAAATCATTCGTTATGGGAAGTCACATTGACACAGTACCTAATGGCGGTATTTACGACGGAATTTTAGGCATTGTTCTGCCCATTTCCCTAATCCAGTATCTGTCGGACAACAAGGTAAAGCTGCCTTATCATCTGGAAATTGTTGCGTTTGGTGACGAGGAAGGTACGCGTTTTGGTACAACCTTGCTAGGTAGCCGCGCGATTACCGGTTTATGGCAACAACAATGGGCCGGGCTTGTGGATGCTCAGGGTATCAGCATTGAAGAAGCGCTAAGTAACTTTGGTTGTGAGTTTAGCCAAATTCAGGACGCATCCCGACTTAAGGATAAACTGTTGGGTTTTCTGGAAACCCATATCGAACAAGGCCCGGTGTTGGAAGCGGAAGACCTGCCAGTAGGCACAGTGTCGGGCATTGCCGGCGCTAAACGCTTCAAACTGAACATCAAGGGTCACGCAGGCCATGCCGGTACCGTACCTATGACCATGCGTGCTGACGCGCTGGTTGCCGCTGCAGAAATGATTCAGGTAGTAGAAGAAGTTGCAACGGAACTTGGTGTGGTTGCCACCGTCGGTAAAATTGCCAATTATCCAAATGCCGTCAACGTTATTCCCGGTGACGTGGAGTTTACACTGGATATCCGCAGCGAAATCGACAGCAGACGGGATACCGTACTGGAAATCCTGCAACAAGTTTTAGGCCAGGTAGCCGAAAAACGCAAAGTGACGCTGGACTGGAAAATGACTCACAGCGCCAATGCCGTTGCCTGTGATCCCAAATTGCAGCATCTGGTATCCAACAGTATCAGCGCAGCCGGATATCGACAATTTACCTTGCCATCCGGTGCGGGTCACGATGCTATGGCTATTGCTGATATTTGTCCGGTGGGTATGTTATTTGTACGCTGTGAAAAAGGCATCAGTCACCATCCGGCAGAATCAGTGATGGTAGATGACATCGAAGCCGCCCTGAAAGTCCTCAATAACTTTGTACGCTTTTATCAAAACCAGTATCAGGAAGAAAATCAGGTGTCGCTATCTTCACCGGATCTTTGTGCTTAACGGGACACTATCAATGTCCCGAACCGGATTCCACCGCGGTTAGCTTCTCTTCTTTTACGCCTAGCCAACATACGGCAGAAATAGCCAGGCACACCGCGCAGATGATAAACAACACGTTTTTGTCCTCGGCGTTGCCCACTATTAAGCCAACGCCAAGACTGGCCACCAGTTGTGGTAACACTACAGATAAGTTAAACAGGCCCATATACAGTCCCATTTTAGATTGTTCGACCTTGCGCGACATAATGGCAAAAGGCAAACTGATAGTGGCTGACCAGCCCACCCCAAGTAACGCCATCAACAGGTATATTCCATAGGTGTTGGCCCCGGTAAAGGTCATTGCAAAATAGCCCACAGCCATGGACGCGATGCACCAGCCATGCGTTTTGACAGCCCCAAACCTGGCCGACAGCGGCTGTAACAACAGTACCGGTAATATTGCGGCAATGGCATTGAAGATCATGAAACTGTAACCGACGACAGATCCCAACGCATTGTCATCAATCTCAGGTTGGTTAAAGCGCACAAATGGTGTCATATAGATAAACATGGACTGAATACCCACCCAGGTAAATGAATGAGCTGCCAGGACCTTTTGAAAGCCCAGGTGTTCAGTAACATTGTTGTCGTGCTGTTCTTTGGTTAACAGTGTTTTGGCGACAAAAAACAGGGTCAACAGGAAACACACGATTTCGATGTAATAGTGTTCGAAACGAATATCAGCCAACCTGGCAAATAAGGCATACATGCCATAAATCAGGAATCCCCATAAGGGCTGAATTACTTTCAATCCCGCTAAAAACCCCATTTTGGATTGCTCCAACTCAGGATGTAACTCAGATTTCAGTTCTTTCGGCTCGGTAATAAACAAATTGGGAATAACCGAAAAGGCCAGCACCAGAAACACACTAAAATAAATGAGCGCAAAATTATTCCAAAAGGCGCCAATCGCATAAGCCAGGACACCAAAACTACCTGAAACTGTCTGCATCCAGGTGTAGCCTTTAGTGCGCTCTTCCCCTTCAGGGGTAACGTCTGCAATGATACTGCGGGTGGGATTAAAGCTAACATTAATCGATAGATCCAATACCAGAGCCACGGTGATAGCCACACCGACTATCCCCTCAACACCCAGAGAGCTGGAAATAACATCAATATTGGGCAAAGCCAGCAAGCTCAACGCCGCCAGTACCCCGCCAATCAGAATAAAAGGCCGTCTTCTGCCGCCCCAGAACCACACATTATCGCTGATAGCCCCAACAATAACCTGTCCGATAATGCCGGCTAATGGTCCGGCAGCCCATACAAAACCGATATCGTGTACATCCAGACCAAATTGAGTCTGCAGTATCCAACTCATTGCCGCGATCTGTACCGATAAGGCAAATCCCATTGCCGTCGCGGGTAAACTCAGGATGGCGTAAAAACGATTAGACAGGTTTTTCTGAATATTTAACATGTGTGATAATTTTTTTTGATTTGGCTTATTGAAGCACTTTTCGAACGTTGTTGTAATAGATAGCGTATTTGCATACGTTTGCAAACTAACATTTTCTTAACATCCTGTATTTCTGACTGTTTTTTGTCCAGCAAAAACAGCCCTTGTGGTGATTTAATCAACCACAAACAACTGGTTAGACATCCGACCTGTTATCTGCAATACTCTTCTCAAATTCAAGAACACAGGCTTTTTTATGCAGCCGGATGATTATATTCAACTCATTAAAGACGCAGATGACCTGGCGCAATTGCAATTAACCGTGCCCGGAGATTGGGCACAGGGTCGCACCGTTTTTGGCGGGCTTTCTGCGGGTCTTCTTTACCAGGTATTAAAATGCCTGGTTCCTTCTGAGCGGGTATTGCGCAGCATCACCTTTAATTTTGTCGGGCCTCTGAATACCGAAGAGCCGTTTGGCTTCAACTGGCAAATATTACGACAGGGCAAGAATGCCACGCAGATTACCGCTAATATCATACAAAACCAACAAATAAGCCTGACTGCTTTGGCCTGTTTTGCACAGGACAGACAGTCTAAAGTTAAAGTAGAGGCAGAAAAGAAGCCGCTACCGGAGCCACCTAAAAAGGCTAAATACATACCGCAGATCCCAGGCATTACCCCTAAATTTTTACGCCACATTGACCTTTCGATCTCTGAGGGAAAAACGCCCTTTACCGGCAGTAAATCGTCAAGTTACAAGGGCTGGATGAGACTGAAAAAGGCACCGGAAACCTTTACCGATGCCCACATTTTAACGCTCATTGATGCATGGCCACCAACCATATTGCAAATGCCGTTGGGCCCTGCCCCTGCCAGTACGATGAGCTGGAATGTTGAGTTTGTGCACCCGCACAAACCATTGGCTCCGGAAGACTGGTTAGCCTATGAAGCACACACTGTCCAGGCGTTTGGGGGTTACGGTCACTCCGAAGCGCAAATTCATGACAAAGACGGCGAATTAGTTGCCATCAGCAGACAGCTAATTGCCATATTCGATCAAAAATAATGTCAGGCCGTCTACTCAGACGGCCTGTTTATTAGTGACCCGGTGCCTGGCCTTCGAATGTTCCCTTAACCAGCGGCTCCCCATTGCGCAGCATACAGCGGCCTTTGGCATAAACCTGTTTAATCGCTAACGTTGACTTTTCTGCCAATACAAAATCGGCATCACACCCCACCGCTATGCGTCCTTTGTGTTTTAGTTTTAATACCCTGGCCGGATTGAGTGTCACGGAACTAATCGCATCCGCAATACTGACGCCATAGTCCAGTACGGCAGACTGAAATGCTTCATAAAGGCTTTGAACCCGCCCTACTTCGAGTCCCACTAATTCACCATCCGCATCAAACACCGGTAAACTGGCATTGCCATCAGAACTCATGGTCATTTGCGCTACCGACACCCCAGCATCCAGGCTATCTGCCAAAGCTTTTGCAGCCGGAATTTCACCTTCATCAATGAATTTTTGGTTTGTGCTGGAAGTAAAATCGATATAGCCACCCTGCATTGCCCACTTAATTCCCGCATCCAACAAGCCCGCGCTACGATTAATGTGAGTAGGATAAAATTGCGTAACAGGTAAATCAGATTGCTCAACCACCTGGTGTAAAACATCCAGCCGGGTTTCGCTGTCGCCAACATGAATACTGACTATACCGGCTTTTCCGGCAAGCATACCGCCCACTCTCGCTTCAGATGCCACGCGTTTAATTTCATCAACACTGGGTTGTGATGAGCGATGATCGGCAATCGCGACTTCACCAATACCGATGATTTTGTCAATCAAAATGACATCATCGGTCACATTGTTCAGCAGCGTTCGTGCCGGCAGTTGATAAGATCCGGTGTAGCAGTAGCTACTGATCCCCTCAGATTCCAGGGCGTGTGCTTTGGCCAACAAATCGGGCAAGGTTCGCGTCGTGGCATCAGTCCCCAGTGCCCCGACAACCGTTGTCACTCCGCCTGTCGTTGCATCCGTGAGATTCATTTGTGGGGTACGGGTGTGAAACCCGCCTTCGCCACCGCCCCCGGAAATGTGCACCAGAGAATCAACGAGCCCGGGAAACATGAGTTTTCCACGACCATCAATAATTGTCATGAGATCCTCAGGTACCGACATTTTTTCCGCCAGATTATTCGCAATTGCGGCGATTCTGCGGTCAGCGATTAATACATCCACTTCGCCCATTTCTGTCGGAGAATACAACTCTACATTTGTGATCAGTGTAAACATTAAAAATCCTTATTGATAACCAATCAAAACGGCAACAGTCATGGTGGCCACAGACATCAAAAAGAAGATTAAATAGAGCTTCCAGGCAAACCTGACCCAAGTACTCCAGTCCATGCGCGCCACACCCAGACAACCGATTAACGATGCCGACGTTGGTATAATAATATTGGTTAATCCGTCGCCCAGTTGAAATGCCAGAACTGCGATTTGCCGGGACAGGCCCACCAAATCTGACAATGGCGCCATCAGAGGCATAGTGAGTGCCGCTTGGCCAGAACCTGAAGCGAGGAAGAAATTAAAAATTGATTGAAATACATACATGAAGATAGCCGAGCCAACATCGCTAACCCCTGACATGGCACTACCTGCATGATGTAAAATGGTGTTCAATACAGACGGGCTTGTGGCATCATCGCCCCCTAATAAAAGCACGATCCCTTTTGCCATACCGACGATTAGTGCGGCGGGTAGCAACTCTTTGGCCCCGGTTTGAAAGGACTCAGAAACCCGGTTCAGCGTCATGCGGCCACTGATGACACAGATAATTCCCACCAACAGCCCCATCGCAAAAAACTGCGTGGCAATCTGTGGAATGTAATATTCGTGAACCACAACCCCCCAGATCACCCAGCCAATACCTGCCAGCAATGTCAACAGAATCAGTGTATCAACGATGCCATATTGCGCCTGTAGCTGAGAATCGTGTTGCCGCCTAAAGTGAAAATCCGATTGATAACAAAGGGATGCTTCCGGGTTTGCTTTAATTTTAGCGCCATAACGCATCGTAAAAACGATCCCCACACTTGTAAACACGGCCCACATTGCAATCCTGAAATCGGCACCCGACAACACCGGAATATCAGCAATGCCCTGCGCAATCGCAATGCTAAAGGGATTCATCCAGGATGTAGCAAACCCAATTTGGGTAGCAACGTAGGTAATCAACACCGCTGTAATGGCATCGTATCCCAGAGCAATAACTAATGGTGTCAGTACAATACAAAATGCGATGGCCTCCTCACCCATTCCAAAAACAGCGCCCCCTAATGAAAACAAAAAGAACATCAGGGGGATGATCACCGCATCAGCGCCTTTGGTACGTCTTATCAAAGCCATGATGCCGTTATTCACAGCGCCGGAATGCATGATGATGCCAAACGCCCCACCAACAATCAGAATGAATGCCACCACACCGACAGCTGAGCCGTTGCGATCGCCTGACACCATGCCCTCAAACGCATAGTTGATGAATCCAGGCTCACTGCCACCACTGAATACCGCTACACCAGCCTGACTATCAGTGACAGTCCTGAAGCTTTCGGGAACGATGAGTGTTCGTTTGACTGCTTCACCATTGACGATTTTTGTTACTTCGGCTGTCTCAAAATACCCCGAAGGCACAATATGAGTCATAAGTGCTGCAAGCAGCACAACAAAAAACAAAATCACAAATGCATCAGGCATTCTTGTGGCAAGATTGGGCTCGTCTTTCATATTCAAATCCGCGGTAAAGGTCGTTGCAGATAATATTAGGTCATTTTAGTGACATAGATCACTGGATTCGGAAGTGCGCGCTTTCAGCTGTCAGTATTGTTTTTGCAATCAAATAGAAGATGCCACCACGCCTGACTGTATTGCGCAAAAGAGGACTCAAAGCTATTCGTCGAACCACTCCGACAAATAAAAGCTTTGATAAAAGTATGTAGAAAATGAAACTGCTTTTTTTATCATCATATTTTTATTCAGGTCATCATTCCAATTTGCACCACAATAGATACAAAGAGTTGAAATATCCTTTGAATAGGTACTGAGAATCGGGTTCAATGTCAACTTATTTGACACAATTATCGGATTACATGAAATTTAAACATCTACGCTCAGTACTCTTTTTTGTCGCCACTTTAAGTTATTCACTTTTCGCCACCGGACAACAAAACACCGTCGAAACATATCCCCAAGCCACTGAAAATAAAGACATTTCCCATCAGTTAATGCTTATTGGTGGCGGCCTTAAATTGTGTAGTTCAAAGAGCCCGGAACACTGCAATAACCTGATATTTAATGACACCCACGCCCAAGTCAGTCAATTTTATTTAGCACGAGAAACCCTGTCAAAAATTGCAGAAACTCCGGGCTACACAAAATTAGCAGCGAATACCAAATTGCAATTAAATTCAGCGTTTGATTATTTTTATGCAAACCCAATGAAAGTTGACAGCCCGTCCGCAATGAAAAACGCCTTTGCTAAGGTAAGCCAGGCATTTGATGGAGCGGCGCTGTTTAATAATCTCCCTAATTCCGTCTATTATGCGATTCTGGATTATAGTCAAATCGCCTCAGAAACTGATGAAACCATCAAATTCAACGCGTCAAAAGACCAGGCCAGTAAGGCCATAATTGAAACCTTTATAAAGCAGGCTGCCGGTAAAAAAAACCATGATGGATCGTTAAACCTGGTGTTTAGCACAGCATCTGCCAGGGATCATTTTGCAGCTATTCACTATTATCAGACTATTCTGGAACAGGCCGCCGTGTCAGTGCTTCCAAACGAGAATGTTACCGTTACCTGGTTGCCACTGGACCAAAGTTTAGCGACCCTGGTAAACACCGACCTTCGATGTGAAGATTTGGCACAACTGCAAGCCAGCCATCAGTTATACGATCGCCAGCGGTTGTATGAGGCGGCCTATGACGCACAACTCGCTGTTTGCCAAAACCCGGAAAAAATCCGTGAACAATTAGCTCAGGCTCATGGTCTTTTTATCAATGGTGGCGATCAACTACGCACACTGCGCAGTATGGACTTAGACCTGGGTGGTGGCGTAACGCTAGGCAATTTCATTGCACAAAACATAAAAAATGATCAACTCATCGTCGCTGGCACCAGTGCTGGTGCAGCAGTTATGGCTGGTGGTATCTACAAGGGCAGACCCATTCCCATGATCACCGGGGGGACCTCTGAGGTGGCATTAATAAGAGGCGCATTTGCCCTGGAACCTGCGCCTTTTGGTTGCGAAAAGGATCAAAATTGCCCACTCGGTTTGTTAGAAGATGATCTCACCTATCACCCTCAGGGTGGGTTAGGATTGTTTACCACTGGTATTGTTGACACTCACTTTTCAGAGCGAGACCGGCATGGCAGGGTTGCAATGTTAGCTGCGTTTACCAAAACGCGATACGGATTTGGCATTGATGAAAACAGCGCAATGTTAGTTAATGTCAGCTCGCCAAACCACACTGACATTGAGGTTATCGGTGCTGGAGGCGTGTTTATAGCCGATATGCAAAACGCCATTTTTAAAGCCCAGGCGGGTAAACATCAGATAATTGGATTAAGTCATTACCTGAAGCATGGTGAATCGGTCCAATTTGAACACAGCACCAATATGATTACCTTTAAAACGGCTAAAAACAGTGTGATTGCCGATGTTAAAACCCTGGTGCCAATTTCCCAACAAGGTGAATTTCGACGTCAGGTGGCGGTAAATTGTGGAACCCAGGAGTTTCACCGTTGGACAGTAAACCATGTAGCCTGGTTAGTTAATCCCAGCGACGATACACGTTTCCATCGAATCACTGCATTTGACCTGGAGGGTTGTAGTTATCGCAATCTCTTATTTGGTGTAGAAAACTGACACACAGCTTGTACACAATTTATTCAGGGCAGTGGAAAAGCTTGTTAATAAATAAACAATAGTTGTGCATAACTTAACCAGACCAGGCTTTAGGTATTTGAAATAAAATATAAAAAGTTTTTTTGAATTATAACTTTATTATTGACCGGACTTTGCGCTACACTAATGATCCTCCGGACAGTTTTTAGCAGCGATTCGTTGCTTACCGACAACAGATTTTAGTTAGCGCACGGCTCTTTATGAGCCATTCCCCTAGCCCAGATGTTTTCATCTGGGCATTTTTCGTTATGGTGCTGGTAATTTCTCATCGCATCAGGTCATCGACACCATTATCCATAGCAAACAATAAACAAAGCCATTAGAGTCTAAGCCAGCAACCAACTCACACAAATGATAATTATTTGCATTACATATTGTAAATTATTGTTATTCGCGTTTAAATATCCCCATCAAAACTACCCCGTTGTTAAAACGCAAAGCAGTAAGGTTAAATAATGTTGCGCAATAAATCATTGCTGATGGGCATATTACTTTCAGTAAGCTCGTCACTCAGTGCAGCGACACTGAAAGTTGATTTCGAATTACCCGAGTTTAATGTTGCTAACTATAACGCACCCTATGTCGCCATATGGCTGGAAGCAAAGGAGTCAAAAGAAACATTGCTGCTGTGGCACTTAAAACGCGCCGACAAAGACAAGTGGTTGGTCGACATTCGGCGTTGGTGGCGAAAACAGGGGCGTTACGGCGAAACAGCTGATGGCATTACCGGCGCGACGAAAGGTCCGGGTAAATACTCCGAGACGTTTCAGTTACCTGAATTACAAGCATTCACATTTTATATCGAAGTTGTCAGAGAAGATGGTGGCCGCACACTGGTAAAACAGGCGATTGATTTAACCGACTCTGTTAACACTTACCACTTCGACCCCGAAAACGAACTCGGTGGTCTCACTCTAACCATAGGTGAAAAATAATGAAAACCAAACGTTTGGTACTGGCCTGCAGCTATCTCGTTGGATCAATGTTAAGTTCTGCTTCAAATGCACACGATATCTACATTTGGCCTGACTACTTTACCCTCAATAGTGACAAGTCCACCACGGTTCCTGTTGATATAACCGCAACTCATACAACCTACCGTTCTGATTTTTCTATGCCCAGTGAAGGCGTCAAAATCTTTGGTACTGACGGTAAGGAAATTCGCTATCGCGGCGCTTTTTATAAGGGAGCCCGCCGTTCTACCTTTGACCTGCCAGTAGAAGGTGATGGTACGGTAAAACTAGAATACTGGCGTGGTCCGTCATACCACTCCAGTTATACCATCGGCAAGCGTGATTCTCTCAAACGTATGCGCATGAACAAGACCGAATTAATGGCGTCCATTCCTGAAGATGCTAAAAATCCGGAAACTGTTAGATACATGACAATTGGTATGTCCTATGTCACCAACAACGCCCCAACCGAGGCTGTATTGACACCCAAAAACGAAGGCGTTGAACTTGTTCCGGTTACCCACCCTGCCGATTTTGTCACCGGGGAAGATTTAACAGTACGTTTATTACTCGACGGTAAACCTATCGCCGAACAAGACGTCACGGTTGAACTCGAAGGCCCGCAATACCGCGAAGAGCCTGTGGCACTGGAGCTGAAAAGTGACGATAACGGGGATGTTAATTTTTCCCTTGATCAGGGCGGCCGATACATGATGAAAGTGATTCACTCACAACCCAGCCAGGATCCTGAAGCTGACATTGCAAGAACCCGAATCTATTTTGCTTTTGAAGTGATCTATGAATAGTCGCGGTTTATCAGGTTTACTGGTTTGGGTCACAGGCTGCGCTGCGCTAATGACGAGTGCAGCCTATGCCCACTACCCCACTTTAGCCTGTAACAAAGATGCCAGCGATAATTCGCTGATCACTTGCGAAGCCGGATACAGTGATGCCAGTCTCGCTGGTGAAGTTGAACTGCGGGTTTATTCCTACGACGACGAACTGTTAGATAAGGTTAAAACCGCTTCAGACGGAAGTGCGCAGATTAAAGCTCCTGAGATGGAATTTTACATTAAGTTTGACCCGGGGCACGAAAGCCCCGCCGAATTTGACTATGTTGAGCTCAATTAGTACCGAAGTGAAGTAAGTGATCAAAGAAATCGTCCCTGTACACAGCAGTAAGCTGGAAAATCGCGCTTTTTTTATTGGCGTCATGTCGGTCATATCGATAGCAAGCCTGTTACTTTTGTTAACACGTAATCCGGCCACAACGACGGTAAAGTTACCCAAAGCTTTCAGCAACATCGCTATTCAATTGGCCAATGCTGGCTCAGAAATCGCACTGATGCAGGAACTGGAAATTGTTGGAGATACAGTAACGCTTGAAGCGCTAACAGCTCAGGGTATCACGCCATTTCTGTCAGGTGACCGATTTTTGGAGGCAGATAACTGTTTCGTTTTCATGGAAGGTAACGTGCAAATCAGATTGATAAAAAAACCGGAGCACGACTGGCAAGTTGAATGGCTACAGGATGATCATGCACACGATACACAAGCTCAAAACGACCTCAATACAGCGGCACACTTTTGCCAGCATGGCAGCAACTGGAAACCCGTAACGGGTGACCCGCATTAAACGGTCCGCAACCTTAGAGAAATTATGAAACACAAGCTTCTGATATTATTGCTTTGTTTTTTCTGTCGCCAGGGTTTAGCACAAGAAGACTCAGAGAAATTAACCATTGGGGTGAGTTTACACCCCTACTATTCTTATGTTGCAAACGTTGTAGCAGATAAAGCCACCGTATTGCCGCTGATAAAAACCGGATTCAACCCGCACAATTACGCCCTCAACCCGGCGGACATTGCCCGGCTGAATACGCTTGATGCGCTAGTGGTGAACGGTATTGGTCACGATGATTTTGCGATAGAAGCGGTAGAGCGAATCAATCCGCCTGATTTAACGGTGGTATATGCCAACAAAGACGTTCCGTTGTTGGGTAATGAATCAAAATCAAATCCGCATACATTTGTGTCGATAGATGCGGCAATTCGACAAGTCTACAGTATCGCCAAAGCGCTGGGTGATTTGTCGCCCCAAAATGCAAAGTATTTCAGTAAAAACGCCTTTCTGTACGCCAGAAAGCTCAGGAATTTAAAACAGCCATTGCAACAATTGTTGCTGACCGGAGATGTCAGCAATCTGAAAATCGCGAGTACCCATAACGCTTATGGCTACTTGTTGCAGGAGTTTGGTCTGACCGTTTCCGCTGTCGTGGAGCCTGCTCATGGCGTCAAACCCACCGCATCACAATTGCAACAAACCATTGATGAAATTCGAAAAACAGACATAGATGTGTTGTTCACCGAGTTAAACATGAGCAATGACTACATTGATGTCATTGAAAAAGAAACCGGCATCAAAGTGTTCCACTTTTCCCATATGACGCACGGCGAATACACCACAGAGATGGTGGAAAATGAAATGCGCCACAATATAGAAAGTTTGACGGCGGCCATAGAATTCGCGCGCGCAAAGGTACGGTAATCGCCATGAATATTCCGGTATCTGCAAAAGCTATAACACAAAAAGAAACCACGACACCGCACATTGCCTTTGACAAGGTAAGTGTCAAAGTCAATCAGAGTGTTTTGTTGTCAGATGTCTCTCTGACTATCGATCCTGGCACCTGGGTTGGCGTTGTTGGCCCCAATGGCGGCGGTAAATCAACGCTGATCAAAGCGCTATTGGGAATAGTGCCACACCGGGGCACCATCAGTTATACCTGGCCCGGAAAGCACAAAGGAAACATCGGCTACGTGCCACAATTAGCGCCATTTGAATCAACGCTGCCGGTGACTGTGCTGGATTATTTACGCATGGTTTTGGAAGACCGTCCGGTGTGGTGGCGGCGCAAACCCAACCAGCGCATCCAGCAAGGCATGGAAAATTTTGATATCCGAGATTTTGCCGACAAACGACTGGGCACCCTGTCTACCGGAGAACGACAACGGGTTTTGATCTGTGGCGCCCTGCTGCAATCACCTGATGTTTTGTTGCTGGATGAGCCTCTGGCCGGTGTGGACAAGTCAGGTCAACAACGCTTGTTGGAAATTCTGAAGCAGTACCACGCACAGGGCAATACCATCATCATGGTGGAGCATCACTGGCACATTGTCGAACAATATTGTCAACGCGCAGCGTTAATTGACGGCACACTCGTCGCTGTCGATACGCCACAGAAAGTGCTGCTATCACTGCAGGAACACGCCGATCCGTTGACTTTATCCTACAGGCAGTAACTTCTATGCTGGATTTGATTCATACACTATTTTCGCAACTGGTTACGGCTGGTTGGTTACCAGAAATGTTCTCCTACGGGTTTTTAATTAACGCCTTTCTTGCCACCCTGATGATAGGACCACTATTGGGAGCACTCGGCACTTTGGTGGTGGTTAAGCGACTGGCCTTTTTATCTGAAGCCGTGGGACACTCGGCACTGACCGGGGTTTCCATCGGTATTCTTTTGGGAGAACCAATATCCGCCCCCTGGATAAGTCTGTTTGCCTTTTCAATTCTATTCGCAATGACTTTACAGTGGGTTAAAGGCCGAACTGCCGTGCCATATGACGCATTGATTGGCGTGTTTCTCTCATTTGCGCTGGCCGTAGGCGCCGCACTTTTGATGTTTGTGGCAAAACAGGTCAATGCCCACCTCGTAGAGCAGGTGTTATTTGGTTCTATTTTAACCGCCAATGAGCAGGATATCGTGATCCTGGCGGTAATGTTTATGCTTACACTGGGCTTGGCACTGCGTTTTTCTAACAAAGCTTTTCTGGCTGCACTTTCACCCGAAATTGCCCATAGTTTAAGAGTGAAAACCAAATTGCATGACTATGTTTTTGTGCTGCTCATCGCCTTAATGACCGTCGCGGCTGTAAAAATAATCGGTGCAGTACTGGTAGGAGCCTTGTTGCTTATTCCCGCAGCCAGTGCCCGCCTGCTGGCAACGAATCTGCAAACCATGTTGCTCTGGTCAATCTTGATTGCTACAAGCAGTGCACTTGCCGGGGTATTGTTACCCATGTATCTGCAATGGGCTGTACCCACCGGGCCGGCCATTATTCTGTGTGCTTGTCTGTGGTTTATTGTGGCCATTACCCGGTTTTCACTTTCCAAAGCAGCGGTGAGGTAGATTTATGAACAAGTGTGCATTTAACAGCCGATTTTTCGGATTGGTAATTACCTTGCTGTATTGTGCAACAAGCTATGCTCAAGAAATCAAAATTGCCACAGTGACCCCAATTAGTCATAGCATGACACAGGCGTTGGTGGCTAACACCCCTATCGCAGTCGCCTATTTGCCGCCTAAACGTCTGCCAATAAATCGAATCGCAAGTTGGCTGGAAAAGCATAGAAGCGACTCTTTTGGTGTGTATCAGGCGGTTGTTAATATTAGTTCTGTCATGCCGGAACTGGACATCTATGCAACGTTGCGAACCGACAACATACGCATCGTCCCGATAGACATTGCCCGCGCGATTATGCCTGCTGGTGAGAAAGTCGTATTGGCAAATACAACTGAATATTTTTGGTTAAATACTAACAATAGCCTGGTAATGCTGGGCATTTTACGTCGTGATTTAGTGGCATTGTGGCCACAATTTGCGAGCGTCATAAACGCAAACTATCAGTCTGTTAGCAATGAAATCCGCAAGTCTAATATGGGCATTGACGAATTACTGATGAATGCAGAGATTTTTATCATCACAACTTCAAACGATGCCCTGTCGCCGATGATTGCCAGCTTATCTACAGACTGGACATCACCGGAAGAAGCCAGTGAGTTGGGTCTGAAATCGATTGCCATGACAAACCGGAAATCCAAAGCCTTGTCTACTGAATGGTTAATTGATGATTTTTCACGCCCCGGCAATCAGACTTTTACGCAACGCCTTATCCAGCAACGACTCAATCTGGAACAGGCGTTGCAACAACTGAAAGCCCCTTAAACTATGATCAGAATAACCACATGGTCAAAGCAATGGTTGTGGGTGCAATGAGTAAATTTTATATCATGGCGAGACTTTAACTATGCGTTTTTCGCTGGGTACAGCCCGACAATGGCACTGGATCAGTGCTGCCGTTTCCATGGTAGGCATGTTGTTATTTGCCGTTACTGGCATTACCTTAAACCACGCCTCGCAGATCCCGGGCAATACACACGTACACACTATTGAAAGTGAATTTCCGCAGCACTTCGTGACACCTATTCAAACATTGCCCGCAGAGCAAGCCATCCTGCCTGATACAGTGCGCCACTGGTTAATGGAAACGCACTTTATTGAGATCCCAGGCAATGTTTCCGGCAACTTTGACGGTAGCGAATACTATATTGCCTGGCCGGGTCCCGGCATAGATCGCTGGTTGGCAATGGATATCGAGATGGCAGAGTTTGTTTACGAGTCCACAGACAGAGGCTGGGTTGCCTACTTTAATGATTTACACAAAGGACGACATACAGGCACGGTCTGGGCCGGATTTATCGATGTTATCGCAGTAGCTATTGTGGTTTTTACCTTAACCGGGCTTTGGCTGCTGATAAAGCAAGCATCGTACAAGCCTTCTACCTGGCCAGCTACTGCGCTGGGCTTTTTGGTACCGGTTGTCATTGTATTAATTTTTATTCACTAATTGATTGAATTACAGCGTATTTTATGACCAATCATGAGCAGTTAATATTAGCGATTTCTCTGAGTGCAGGTTACTGTGTTTGGATAGTTTGCCTGGCCATCAGGCAGTGGAGCAAAAAACAACAGCAAAATCATATTCCGGAAAACGGATATCTTATTGCCTATGCCAGCCAAACCGGCACGGCAAAACAACTGGCGGAGCAACAGGCACATCAACTTGCTGATAAATATCCCATAAAACTGGCTTCCCTGGATGAAATCAGTTTGGACATTTTAAGCAAGGTAACGCAGGCTATGTTTATTGTCAGTACCTATGGCAACGGAGAGCCCCCGGACAATGGCCGCCGCTTTAGCCTTGCCTTAAAACGCTTTCTGCAGGACAAAAAAGACCACCTACTCACTTCCCTGTCTTATCGTGTTATTGCACTCGGGGATAGCCAGTATCCGCAGTTTTGCCAATTTGGCGATGAATTAAACACCACGCTTCATGCGCTCGGTGCAAGACGGGTGCAAAGGTTACAACGCATCGACCGCGCCGACTCCCAGGCACTTATTCGCAGTGCCGCTGAACATTCTGAGCAACAGCGCAGCCCATCTGTTTGGCGTGTTATTGCACGAAAACAGCTCAACCAGGGTCAGGGCAGAGAGTTAGTGGAAGTCACACTTGCCGCAGAGCACTCGCTACCGCACTGGCAGGCAGGCGACATTCTGGACGTGCAGCCTCATAACTCACGTCAGGCTATCGCCGACTGGCTGAAAAGCCATCAGATAGCCCCTCACACGCCTATTGTCATAAACGGCATGCCACAACCTATTGAACAGGTGTTGCAGGTCAGAAAACTTGATAAATTAGCAGATTCTCAGGGCCTGTCAGACCAGGTCCGAAATCTACCTTTGCTGCCACTGCGCAGCTATAGCGTTGCCTCTGTTCCGGCAGAAAACGCACTAAAACTGATTGTCAGAAAACAATATTCCGGGCACGGCACCCCAGGGCTGGGTTCGGGTTGGCTTACAACCTTTGCACAAAGTGATGACCTGTTTTGTGGTTACCTCAAAGACAACCCCTCCTGTCATATTACAGCAAATGAAACCCCTTTATTGCTCATCGGTGCAGGCAGTGGACTGGCTGGCTTACGAGCACAAATTTTACAGCGCATCAGCAGAAACAGTGACGCCGATATCTGGCTAATCTTTGGCGAACAAACATCGCAAAGCGATGATGTGCTGGCTTCGAGCATGGCTGACTGGCCCAGTACATCACTGCAGCTAACCATCAATAAAGCCTTTTCGCGTACCGAGCAAGGCCAGTATGTGCAGCACATTCTGACTGAACAGGCCGATCATATCCGCAACTTCGTCGACAGAGGCGCGCAAATATACGTGTGCGGCAGCTTTAAGGGGATGGGCGAAGCCGTGCACAGCACCTTGCAACAGGTACTGGGAGAAGATTTGTTCGATGACCTTTTAGCGCAACACCGATACCATCGCGATACCTATTAGCCATTATTGCTGAGCCAGCAAAATCCGCTTTAATCCGTTGATATTGTGTTGTATGTCTTTGTTGTGTGGGTCCAGTTTGCTCAAAGCAACGAGATTTTCCAATGCCGCGTCATAATTCAGTTGCGCCAGAAAAGTTTGTGCCAACCCCAGATAACCTTGCTGTTTAACCGTATCTAAAACCGTGGCTCTGGCGTAATAGTGTTCGGCAGCAGTGTAATTTTTGTCTTCCAAATACACACCGGCTAATTCCAGAAGCGCTTTGCCATTTGCCGGATCAGCCTGCAATGCTGCAGTTAATGCCTGGGTGACCTGTTTGGGTTGGTTGTTGATTTTTGCTAACTGCGCCTGATACAAATGAAAACGACTTTTCTCAATCCCGACCAACTGCTCCAATTCCGGCTGATAGCTTTGCAATAATGTTTCCAGCAATTGCCATTGTTCAAACCTGACTAGCATAGGTAGCAGTTGTACTATCTGCTGTTGCTCAAACCGGACACTTCCCGATAACAAGTCGTTGGCGCGTGTAAAGTTGCCCTTTTGCAAATGAAATTGTGCGGTCATGATGTAGTTGCCAGGTTCTTTATCTCCCAACCGAATCGCCGTTTCCAGACTGGATAAAGCCATGTTGATATCATCCATGCTGAGCGCGAGGTTGGCGCGTTGTAACCACAATCCGGTGTTTTCTGGTTCAAGTTCCAGCAGACTGGCAATTAAATTCAGTGCACTGTGTGTTTGTCCGGTTTTCACCAATGCTGATAACAGTCCAAAACGCAGCGACGTGCTATCCGGATCTAACATCAACGCATGTTGAAAGGCAGACAAGGCACTCCAGGCATCATTCGCCTGTAAATTGATATAGGCTAATTGCGTATAGGCATCGATATCATTGAGCCCCAGTTGGATGGCTTTGGTGAGAGCATGTTGTGCTGCTTCATAGCGTTTTTGCAACAGCAGGATAATCGCCCTGCCCTGATGAGCCTGCATTAACTCTGGCATCTCTTTGAGTACGTCGTCATAAGTTGCCAGCGCTTCGGCAAATTGATTTTGTTGAGCTAACAACTGGGCTTTAACCAGCGACAATGCCGGACTGAGTTCTGCGCGTTGGCTAAGCAGTTCCAATGCCTGATTGTAGCGGCTGTCATCCAGTAACGGTCGTAACGCTTGTGCCAGTGCAAACTCCTGCGGCGTCGGTTTTGCTTCGGTGGCCTGCAAAGCGGCAGAAACCGGCGGCAATGTGATCACGTCAGGCGGGAGTGTTACCGTTGCCTGAGACGACAAAGCCGCGGTGCTACACAGCGCGCTTAAACAAAAGGCCAGTTTCACACTGCCAGCGATACGTTTTAAAATCATTTTGAAAACTCCAAAGGCCAGATAAATGCCGCCCGCACGGCTACGCCATCTTTTAGCGGTGCGGTAAAGCGTGCTTTTTTTATCAGGGATTTAAGTGGCGCAATAATCTCTGTTGGCGGCGTGCCTAAAATCTGACGCAAAATCACATTTCCGGATTCGTCAATCATCACATCCACCTCCAGGTTGACTTTGTTTACCCCCCTACGAGACAACGCGCTGGGATATTCAATATTGAGGTTGCTCAGTAACCTCGGTGCTGAATCCAGTTGTTCTAAGCCAACCGTATTCCAATCTGGTTGCAGCAGATTATCCCAATTGGGCGTCAATGTGGGTGGCTCAGGCGGAGCTAATTCTTCTATAGCGGTAACACCTTTAATTTCGATATGAGTGGTCATTAATGTTGGCCCATCGCCGCTTAACGCAATATCCAATGCCGGAGCTTCAGCTGTCGGTTGGCTGGTAGTCGGCGGTGGCGGAGGTGGTGGTGGCGGAATGGCGAATTGAACCTGCCGCACCAACAACTTCTCCGGTTGCAACAACTCGCTGTCCGAGATCAATATCAACAGAGCCAATAACCCTGAGGCCATCAGAACGGCACCACTGACAGGCCGCCACTTTTTTTGCCACTGGCTACCAGGCCATTCAAAACTCAATAGCATGTTTGTTATTACCTCAGGGGCTTGTCGTAGCGATGCTCACCTGCTCGGCACCGGCGAGTTTAGCCTGATCTAACACCTTAACCAGCAGGTCTGTGGGAACACTTTTATCAGCCTGGATCACAACTGGTTTCGCTTGCTGGCGCAACAACTGCGCTACCGTTGAGCGCACGCCCACAACGCCAATATTGTTGCTATCGTACATCACTTCGCCCTGGTCAGTGATTGCGATCAACACCACATTGCGCTCCAGATCCTGAGTTGAAACGGCCTGAGGTTTATTTACATCTACACCACTTTCCCGAACAAACACTGTGGTAACAATGAAAAAAATCAACAGAATAAAAACCACATCTAACAAGGGTGACAAATCAATATCGCGGCCTTGTTGTTGTTCGAAGCGCTGTTCAAGGTTACGCCGCATCGGCGGGCCCCTGCATATCGATGATGGCTTTGTGCACCTGTCTGGCACTCACGGTTTTGCGTTGCTGAAACAACAACAGCCAACCTGGGATAACCATTAACAGACCAATTTCAGTGGTAAACATGGCATCAGCAATACCTGAACTCATAAGTTCCGCCTGATTACCCACTCCCTGCGCCATCGCTGAGAAGGTTTGTAGTAAACCAATGATAGTGCCCAGCAATCCCAATAACGGTAAGCTGTTTAACAGCGATTGCGTCTGGTCCAGTTGCACCAAGCGCAGGGTTGAATCTGACTCGGAGGCTTGTTGCGATATCCCGGAAAACAGGTTGCTGTAACAGAGTATTGCTACAGCAACAATTGCCCAGACAACTGGATTGATAAGTAACGACAGAGTATCTGGCATCAGGCGGCCTGCTCTTTGTAAGTTTGCGGAGTTGTAGCGTTAACCTGTATCTGGCTGAGTTGCGTAGCCTGGGCTTCCAGCGTCAGACACCGGCTTTTTACCCGGCGATTGAGAATGGCATGCACGATGAGTGCAGGAATTGCCACGATCAACCCTAACTCAGTAGTTACAAGCGCTTCTGAAATTCCACCAGAGACAGCAGCGGCATCACCTGCGCCAAACAAAGTCATCATTCTGAAGGTTTTGATCATGCCGGAAACGGTACCCAATAACCCCAGCAAAGGTGAAATAGAGGCCACCAGGGCTATGGCACCGATACCTCTTTCCAGACGATGTCGATAGGCCAGCAAATAAGCGAATAATTGATCATCACGTTGCTGGGAGACATCATGCTTTAAGATGATGTTCAACAAATCGCGCTGAGCTTCTTTCACCTGCTGTTGTACCCCGGCAACATCCGCCGGAGTGGCACCTTTTTGGTCAATTAACGCCAGGCGCTCGCTGAACGCCGGTAAAAGGCGTGGCAAACGCAGCAGCATCAACGCTTTAAACAAACCAATAAGCAGTGCCAGCAAGGCAAACATTAAAATAGGAATGGCCCAGGTTCCGCCTTTTTGCAGGTGCTGCAATATACTCTCGCTGCTTTGTGTTTGTTTCAGCAGTTTTTCCATCGTAGGGTCAAACAAAAGCGCGCCCCGCTGACTGACAAACACCTCGCGGACTTGTTTGTGTTGTGACCCGGTATACTGGATTTGGGCAGTGGGTATGGCCGTTGTGCTGTCTAACAGACCAGAGATTTCCTGCGACGGTAAGTAAAACCAGGCCAGTGGACCTAAACGCAGGGTTTGGGCATTAACCACTTCTCCATCCAACAAGACCACCTCTTGCGCAGACACCGCAGGCTGTAACGCAGATCGTTGCACAAGTACATATTCATTGAGCCGCGCGAGTCCCGAGTCAAAGGCAGTTTCATTGGCACTTTGCTGTGGATTCGCTGACACCATTATTTGTTGCAAGTCTTGTAAAATCTGATGTTGATAATTGGACTGTGTTCGCCACTCTTTGAGCCGCGCATTAAGCTGTTGTAAATCCAGTAATTGTTCGTCACGCAATCGGGTGGCATTGGCGGCAGACTCTCGCAGTTCTTTTATTTCACTAACCTGTTGGTGGACCTTACCCACCAATGACGACTGTTGTCGCTGTAACTGCGCCTGCTCCTGCTCCAGGTTTTTCTGCGCTTGCTGAATGTCACGCACCAGGGAGGCCGTCACATCGTCTAATGTGGTATTGCTCAGACCTACCGTTGGTATGCACGACAATAACAAAAAGGTAAAAATTTTGATGTTCATTGACGGCCGCCTGGTACAGATGAAATATCAACGGGTAAGCTGATCCATTCAGCGCGCGACGGCTGCTCCAGCGAATCAACCAGGGCTGATAAGGTGTCAGCTAACACGCTGTCGGTATTTTGTAATACCTCCCAATGCCAGCCACTGGGAGTCGTTTGGCCTTTGCCCCAATACTGTTGGTCATTGCTGATATACCAACCTGTGGCAGCGCCGAGAAACACCTGCTGCACCTGAATCGATTTTTCACCATCATTTGTGGGAAGTTGCATGACGGTTTGATGCAGAACGATTCGGCTATTAAAACTGTGTAGTTTTTTCAATGCTTCTGCAATGTGGTTGAGCATTTCACTGGCAGGTAAATCCGCCTCATTAAGTTTTTCTACATGAGTTTGCCAACTGTTTTGCAATACCGGGGGCAACTGACTATTAATGGCCAAAATCTGCCCGGTAGCCCGGTTTAACTCAGATAGCAGGCTTGCTTGTTGCGCTTCTAATTCCGACTGTTGCAGCAACAGGCTTTTCCGCTCTGTCGCAGCTTCACTGCTGGCAAGATGTTTTTGTTCAAGCAATTCGGTTAAGGTAGCGCGCTCATCAGCCAGCAACTGCAATTGTTGTTCGAGCAGTTGCTGGCGCAATTGCCAGTTACCTTTGATTTGGGTACGTTGAGCTTCAATTTGCTGCCATTGCAATAACAGGTTATCAATACTCTGGGCTTTACTATCAGCAAAAGTGACAGACATTGGTGTCATTGCCAACAACAGAATCCAGCGACAAGATGCCAGTATGGAGGGCTTTTTATTGAGGACAGTGTTATTCATGAGATCCGGAAAAGATACTTTTCGTAATGTTAATGCAAACCATTTCTATTTGCAATTTATAGCACAGTGTCCCTACCGTGCTATATAAGCGTTACTGATTTAGAAGGTATAAGTCAGATAAGCACTAAACGAGCGACCAGGTTGGGAATAGCGTTGATAGCCATCACCCACAACACTGATGGCAAAACCACCTGTGCCACCCGAGTTATTGACGCTATTAACGGATTCCCAAAGGTAATACTCTTTGTCTGTCAGATTATAAATAGCCCCGGTTAATTTGAGATTCTCGGTAAACTCGTAGTATGCGGTTAAATCCAGCACGGTAAATGAATCCGGGAAGTGAATAATGCCGCCGCGATTCGCCAGGTCAAAACTGGTTTGCCCCTGCACCAACACATTGCCTTCGTCATCATAGACGCTGCCGCGATTGTCAACGTCTGCCCGGTGAATAGCGTACAATTCAACGCCCCAATTCCCGGCGTCTGGACGGTAAGACAGGCCAACTGTCGTGGTATCTGGCGCTGCGGTAACCAGGTCATCACCAATGTCATTGATTGAAGAAGCCGTTTGATACTCACCGTCAATGGCAGAATAGCTCATACGACCGGTAATATTCGCAGTAAAATCGTAGCTGGCTTCAAATTCAAATCCGGTAATTTCAATCTCACCGACATTTTCGGGCTGTTGATAGGTGTCCTCTGTTACGATTTTTGTACCTGAATCATCACAGACATCAAAGAATCCACAAGCTACCGTGACATCGGCACCATAGGGGTTGCTCAGCGTAGAATCCTGAATTAAATCAGTGTAATCGGTTCTGAACACGGCAAGTTTTACAGCGCCCTTATCGAACTGAGCCTGATAAGAAAGTTCGTAGTTGGTGGACCGTTCTGCGTCCAACTCAGGGTTTGCCACTTTGCTCAGGTCTTCGTAAACCAACCCTGTTACCAGGTCGGTGATATCGCCACCTGAGTTAGTGCTGAGATAAACATCTTGCAATGTCGGCGCCTGATAACCTTGTGCGATTTTGGCCATTAAAGTATGGCCGCTGGCAAATTCATAACTCAGACCAACTTCGCCCACTACAGCAGAAAAGTCAGCATCCGAGACACTTTTACCGGTAGGATCTTCAAAGGTGTCATCGATGGTGGGATCATATTCGGTATTGTCATAACGCACACCAACATTCGCATTTAGTTGGTCGTTAATTTGAATCAAGTCTGCAACATAAACGCTGAATGCGGTTTTGTCTGATTCTGGAATGAATGCCGGATCACGGATCGGATAACCTTGACGAAATCCGGAGCTGGTTGAGGTATCGTTGTAGCGAATATCATACATAACATTGAGAAACGACGATGATTGGTAACTGGCACCGTAAAGTAGCTCATGGTTGTCAATGGTTTTACCAAAATCAATAGAAAAGCTGGTAGTTTCCTGGGTCAGTTCGCGATCTTCAACACGTAAAAATGGCGCAGAACCACCGGCACTATATGAAAATGCGGTGACACCGGAGGTATACAACTCCTGATAATTCAACGCAACATCAACTGAATCATAAAAGCCGTTGCTGGCATTTTGTTGTTTGTAAAACAAACCGTAACGTTCTTTATCGTTATTATCTATGGAATAAAAATCAAAGTAGGTTGCACTGCCTTCACGAGACAATGGTGTGCCATTATTTTCCCGATCGCTTTTTTCAAAAACCACACCCAGTTGTGCGTCTGGCGACAGATTATAAGCGACTTTAGCCAAAACAGATTTTGCGGATTTATCCATCAAATCAGCCTGACCGCGCCCTGCCCCCAGGATATCTGCGCCATTGTCGTGAGCTTCGGTTTCATTGCCGTCTCTTTGGGTGTACTGAATTAGTGTTTCCCAGTTACCACTGCGATTGGCCAACGCTGTGCTGATCAGCCATTCATCCGAACGGGTATCAAATCCGGTTTTTACCCGACCGCCAAAAGCATCCCCGGAGGCAGGTAAAAAGTCAGCCGCGTCATTAGTAACATACGCAACCGAACCCGCCAGCGCATTAGCACCGGAGGTAACACTGCTGGGCCCCTTTAAAATAGTGACGGTTTTAACATGTTCTATTTCGGCCTGCCCGCGGCTGGAACCGTACATACCATAAGCTGCAAATGTAGAAGGATTCAGTGTCTCCCCTTGTGAAACACCGTCAACTGTCACAGCAACCGCATCACCACCCAATCCTCGAATGTTAAAACCATCGTCCCCAAATCGCGTACCGGCGTTGTTTACCTGTACACCGGAAATATATCGCGTTGTATCTTCAATGTTGGTAATCGACTGATTGGTAAGCGCGTCGCTATCCAATACCACTGCATTTTGCTGAGATTTTTCACTTTCTTCGTTGTTTACTTTAGTGGCTTCCAGACGTGTTTGCTGTGCATAAGCGTTAGCGCTCAATACACTGGTTAAAGCAATACATATTAGCGAGTACTTGAAGTTCATGTTCTTACCTTATTCGTTGAGTGAACCTTGCATTAGATATTAATGATAATCATTATCAATTGAAATTTGAGGAGCACATACTATTGATAATGATTTGCATTTGCAATAATATCTGGCAAATATTTTTACATTCAGGAATTTTCAATGCGCTCATTTATCGCTTTAACGCTTTTACTGAACGCCGGATTCGCATCCTCAGTTAACGCACACACCCCCTATTTAAAACCCTTTAGTTTCGAATTGCAGAATGCTAAAGCCGTTACACTGGATGCTTCGTTTGCAGAGCAATTCTTTGTACCGGAATCGGCAATCAGCAATGCTGACTTCGACATTGTTGGTCCCGATGGCGTCACTCAGAAGATTGAGACAGTCGTAAACCTGGAAACAAGAAATGTGCTGGAACACAAGATTAAGGAAGATGGCACCTATAAAATTTCGACTGGTAACAGGCTTGGCCCGATTTTTCGTATTTATGAGCTGAATGGTGAGCGCGGATCTCTGCGAGGCGACGAAAAACCCTTACCTGAAGGCGCGACATTAACCGCCAAATTCAGACCGGCTACCAGTGCCATTACTTACGTTTCAAAAAATGCCCCTACCCGGCAAGCACTTAAGGCCACTCAACAAGGTTTTGAAGTGTTATTCAGTACGCATCCCAATAGCCTGTTCCACAACGAACCGGTTGCATTTTCAGTGCATATGAACGGTCAGCCCGTTGCGGAACAAGCGGTCACTATCTATCACGCAAAAGACCAGTTTAGTGAAGAATCAGATCAGGTCTCAGTGCTCACAGACAGTACCGGAAATACCCAATTTACCCCCACTGCGGCTGGCCTGTATTTGCTTAAAACACGGCTACGTGCAGATGCGCCCGCTGGTGCTGACGTAGCACAATACAGTTACACCACAACCGTTACTTTCGAAGTTTATTAAAAAGAGGAAAAACTTATGAGAACCCGCGCCAGTCTATTAATTCTAACGGCCTTAACCGCGCCACAAGCGCTTCTGGCGGCTCCACATAGCGCCAGTGGCATTATTCTGACGTACGATTTAAATCAGGATCAGAAATTACCGCTGGAAGAATTCGTTGCGGCGAGACGTGATCGCTTTGCAGCGACAGATACGGACAATAATGGCATTGTCGATGAGAGCGAATATGTTTATGAGTGGGAAGGAAAAATCACGCAACGTTTCGCTGAAGATCGCAAAGCTTCAGTAAAACAAACACATGTTCGTTTTAAAGCTATTGATAAAGATGAAGATGGCTTTATTTCCCCGGAAGAATTAAACGCAATTGGGCAACGCGGATTTGACTATATGGATGCCGACAAAGACGGGCTTATTCTGGCCAGTGACCCGGAACCTAAACGCCGGGGGGAATCTGATAAAAAGGACAAAAAAGCCGATGAAAAGCCACAACGAACATTAGCACAACGACCACTTTTGCGTATGCCAACAACGCATTCCATAAAAGGTTTTATGGACCTTTACGATAGTAATGGTGATGAAAAAGTAACTCAGGAAGAGTTTCAAAATGTTCGGGATGAGCACTTTAAGCGCAGTGATGAAAACAACGATGGATTGCTGACCGAACAGGAATATGTACTTGAGTTTGAAGACCGACTGGATAAACAAATTGAGAAAAGTTACGAAGCTCAGGTAAAACAAGCCTACGTGCGTTTCGGGGTTTTGGATAAAAATGAAGACAAAGCCATGACGTTCTCTGAGTACATGCAGTCTGGTTTCAGAAGTTTTACGCGACATGACACCAATGAAGATGGTCTGATTTCACTGGAAGATCCGATTTATAAAAGAAAGCCTAAAAGCGAGAGTAAAAAAGACGAAGACAAACAAGGTGATACCGCTACGGTTATTGCTAAGGCGACGCGATAGTGGCCAACAAGTATCTGACTGCAGCGCTATGCGCTGCAACACTTTGCATTTTTATCAATAAAGCATTCGCACAATCGTCAAGCTCGTTTTCACTGAACAATGGTGAGCAACTGACCATCACAACAAACCCACTCAATGAGCTAAACAGGACAGCCATTCAAAATATAGTCGACGACACCGTCTTCAACCTGAACAACCGTGCCCCTGAATCGTTAGTTAACCAACTAAATAGCACTACAGATTTCGCGGCGCCAGAATGGTTGTTTTCAGCTATTGCGCAGTGTGAAAGATGGCACCAGAAAACTGAAAGTCGATTTTCCTGTCGAAATGGTAACCTGAAACAATACTGGCATGACTATGTACATGGACAAGGCTTACTGGAACGACGAGAGGCCCGAAAACTGGCGCGCAGCGCTCGCGTTGCGAAAGTGACGTTATCTGCTGACACCAGACAAGTGGTCACAGATAGCGAGTTAGTTTGGGATTTTGGCGATTTGACTCAGGCCATTATCCTGCAACGAATTATCGATTATTTAGCCTCACAGGATATTACCGCATATCACCTTCAAATCGGCTTACTGAACGCGTTTTCAGGGCATGATACAACCTGGCCGCACCAAACCAGTTTGGCGGGAAATCAGCAATCCCTGACATTGCGTAATACCATCAGTTATGAAATTGCGCCATGGCAACAATCCGCTTACCAGGGCAGCACCGAACAGGGTATTATAAGCCACAATGATGGCTGGCCCGCATCCATGTTTGCATCTCATGTACTGAGTGAAACCCCGATAGACGCTGTCGTCCTTGGTTATCTCGCAGCATCCAATACCAGCCGGTTTGTGTTAAGCCTGGTAGATTCAGAAAAACATCATCTCGCCCTTAGGGATCAACAACAGCGAGTCTATTACAGTAAACACTACCAGGCCTTTACGGGAGTATCCCCGGCATCGATGCAACAGGTGAAAATTCGCGTCCGTTTGCCTGAATTTGACATTGCTGATTATCAGGGGCCTTATGCGGCTGTCTGGATTACAGATACAGAAAATAAGTTGCTCAGAAACCTCCATATCCGTGGTACGGGTGAAAATTGGCTGAAAGATCTCCGTACCTGGTGGCGTAAAATAGCGCGCAAAGATGACTCCCTGATTGATGCCATGTCAGGCGCTACGATGGGGAATAAACCCATTGAGGTAAACTGGGATGGATTAGATCAATACGGTAAGGATGTGCACTTAGACAACTTATTATTGCATGTTGAAATCGCCCGGGAGCATGGCGGCAGAACCTACAAAAAGATTCCACTAAGTATTCGCACAGATAAGTCACCGCTTAACGTGGAAGGTGAAAATGAGTTGCACAGTGTGCAGATCGCGTTTTAGTGTCTGTGTATGTGTCTGCACAGAAACAATAATCGCTGATACATAGCGAAGCAAAACCAGAACGGGTTTTCCTGTTTTTCCCAGGAACAGTGAAAACCCAAATCCTTTGCCCCAGGGCTACTGTTTGTTAACAAATCCTTAATATTTTTGACATTGCATAACTATTGCAGATTGCCCCTCTGTGAGGGTGTTCTTCTATAGATTTATTTACCCGGACAGCATATCTATTCATCGCATCTCACAAAAACAAAAGATTTTTATTAACAGGCTATTTACCGCGAGCCTGATTTACGGTATTTATTTAAATAGCAAATACTCATTCTGGGTTTTGTTTAGACTAAATTGATTAAATTTTGAGTAGCAATTAACAACAACCTTATGTTGAAAAAAGCAGTTTCGTTATCTCAATATACCTACACACCGTGGTACTTGTCAGAGTGGTTTGACGAGTAGGCCTTCGGCTGTCTCCTATGACGAGTCTTTTATTAAGACTTGCTCAGCTTCTGTAAAAAAACAAAAACCGTAGACACACAAAGCAACTTCACTGTTGTAGGAATTTTTGATCATGAACAAAACTTTGCATATGCTTTTGGGGCTTACCTGTGCCCTGACGCCAGTGGCTGCCGCCATTGCACAAGAAACAACCACGAACGAAGAAAAAGCTGTTGAACGCATTCAGGTTACCGGCTCCAACATCCGCGGTGTCGATTTAGAAGGCACTCAACCACTACAAATCATCAGTGCTGAAGATATCGCGCAATCCGGTGCCAATTCTGTATTTGAACTGTTACAAAACCTGGGACAAACCCGCGGTGGTAGTGGCACGTTCAGTACCACTGAATCGGGCAGTACTTCCAACTCAACCCCGGCAGGCCAGGCCGCCGCCTCATTACGAGGTCTGGGCCCATCTTCTACGCTGACATTAATTAACGGCCGCCGTGTAGCACCAAGTTCTTTTGCTGCCGGCACAGAAAACTTTGTCGATGTTAATAGTATTCCATTGGCTGCCATTGAAAGTATTGAGGTACTGGCAACCGGTGCGTCGGCAATTTATGGTGCCGATGCTGTCGCCGGGGTTATCAATTACATTCTCAAAAAAGATTATCAGGGTGCGGAGCTAAATGTTTCGTTTGAGGATAGCGTGCAAAGCTCTGACGAATCGAAAAAGGGTGTCAATATCGTATGGGGCGGCGCCGTTGCGGGTGGTAACCTGACGTTATTTGCAGACTTGTATGACAAAAATGCTTTTGAAGCCAGTGACAGACCCATTTCTGCAGAGCCTTTATTAGTAAACAGCTATTCTTATCTACCTAAACTCCCCTATCCCAACATTTATTATTTTTCTTCACGGGATGGCAATGAATTGCCCAACCCTGACTGCCCTTACCCCACCACCGTAACGGAGTTTGGCGAAGATATTTGCGCGTATTATTCAAATGGAGATAGTTTGCTAGATTCTGAATTAGAATCTCAATCCGTAGGGGCGATATACAGCCGGGATATCGGTGACGTGCAGTGGAATACAGACTTCTTTTTCAGTCGCTCTGAATCAGTAGCGACCTCAACTCCAGCTCCCATTAACGATGAATTTGATGGTGAAGGTCCGTTTGCCCCTTACAGTGCGCTGGATATTTATTCGGAAGCAGATTTACAAGCCTGGCAAGGGGTATCCAGCCCTTATGACATCATCTGGGACGACCCATTTACAACTCAGGCGGGTCAGGATCTGTATGGCTTTCGCTATGATGCCCGCTTTCAGGACCCGCGAACTATAGAGAATGAAACACAATCTTTCCGTTTGGTTTCGTCACTGGCCGGTGAAATCGGCGACTGGCAATGGGAAACGGCGGTCACTTACTCTGAATCTGAATCTGAGCAGGAAGCAATCTCGGGTATCTATAACAGATACAAATATAACGCCGCTGTCCATGGCGAGTTGTGTGCCGATGGCAGTATTGCTGACTACGACGGTGATTCAGACACACTTAACTGTGGCAGCGCGGGTTTATTAGGGGCATTCAATCCCTTCATTATCAACGATGCAAATAACGATGCTATTTTAGCAGTTGCACAGGAGCGCCCTACCCGTAATGGTAAGAGTTCGGTATTTGGCATAGATGCACGTTTCAATGGCGAGCTAATGGAATTTGGTGATGACTATATTCGCGCCGCCTTTGGCGTAGAATACCGTCAGGAAGACCTGGAAGATATCCCGTCAGCAAACTCCAGAGCAAACTTTGATAATGAGTATCTGGTGGATGTCTTCGGTTTCGGTTCCAGCCTGGCAAGAGCTGATCGTACCCAATATGGCGCCTTTGCAGAACTCTATATCCCACTACACGAAACCGTCGATATGCAACTCGCCGGCCGATACGATCACTACGATGATTTTGGGAGCACGTTTAACCCAAAGGTGGGTATTTCATGGAGACCAACCGACCAACTCATCATACGTGGTAGCTTTGCCTCTTCTTTTCGCGCCCCCTCATTAACCCAGGCGGGTATTGAACTAAGAACCACAACGTCCACATTTGACTGTGCTGCCAACGCGCAGGTTTCAGACCTGTATTGCAGTGGCGATGGTCGTGAAGTCACCGAGAATACCCTGGAATTGGGCAGTCGAAGTTTAAGAGCGGAAGAGTCAGATTCTGTCAGTATCGGATTCGCCTGGAGTCCTGGCGATGACACCACAATTACCGCTGACTACTGGTCGTTTGAACACAAAAATATTGTTGATACCAACATGACCGGCGTTTTGGCCGAAGCTGTTACTGACGACTCTTTGCGTCACTGTGGATTAGTGCCAACCGGAAGTACGGGTATTTCCTATGGAGATGAAGTTTGTATAGACACCTACGCTGATGCAATCCGTGGAGACGATGGCAATAAATATCTGGTGAATGCACAAGGTACTGTGATCACTGATGTTAATGGCGATTATTTACCTGGCTACAGTGATGATGATCTGCACTATGTTCAGGTATTAGGTCCTGACGGACTACTGGTTGATCAAACCAATGACCTGTTTGGCTTGTTGGATCGCTATGTATTACTGGCAGAACCACGTGATCCGGAACTGCCATTCAACCGTGACCATGTTATTCCGTTAGAAAACACCGGAACTCAGGATGTCTCAGGTTTAGATGTTAAGATTGCACACGATATGGCCTTGTGGGATGGCGTACTGTCCCTTGATTTAGACTGGACACATTACCTCAGCTTTGACAGAAACAAACCAGGTTCAGACGAAATTGAAGAGTTGATCGGTACCTATCGCTATCCGGAAAACATTGCCAACCTGTCGATGGTTTGGGGCAATGATGACTATTATGGCGGAGTCACATTGCGTTATGTGGATGGCTACGAAGATGACATTGAGGGCATGCGCGGACGAGAAATTGATGAGCTGGTGGCGATGGGTGTTTTACCCGATGCCGACAGTATCCGCAATGTTTCCTCCTGGACCACCGTCGATGCCCGGTTTGGTATCATTCTTAAGAATGCCACCATCAAGCTAAATATCGACAATCTGTTTGACCGCGATCCACCTGTAGTTTACGGCTCAAGTCGTGGGTTCGACACCATCAACCACAACGCTTACGGTACCACCTACCGTATTTCGTACACGCACTTCTTTTAAAATCTAAAAAAAGGCGCTTTGCAATTCATTGCAGGCGCCTGCTTTTACAAATTGAGAATACTGTCACTTCTGTCGTGATTTATCCCTGAACGTTTAATTGCGTTTTAAAACGCTGCGCATTTTGCACATAGTGAGCGGCTGAAAGTTCCAGCTGTGCACGTTGTTTATCAGATAGCGACTTAATGACTTTACCGGGTGACCCCACCACCAATGAACCGTCCGGAATTTCCATGCCTTCGGTGATGAGTGCATTGGCACCAATAACACAATGCTTACCGATTTTAGCGCCATTGAGCACCACCGCATTGATACCAATTAAAGAATAATCACCAATTGTGCAACCGTGCAGCATCACCTTGTGTCCCACGGTAACCCCTTCGCCAATAGTCAAAGGAACACCTTCATCCGTGTGCAACACACTGCCATCCTGAATATTGCTGTTTTTGCCGACAGTGATCTTGTCACAGTCCCCTCTAATCACCGCATTAAACCAGACACTGCTATTTTCTTGTAGCTCGACATCACCGACGACATGTGCGCCGGGTGCAATAAACACGGAATCATGTTGGCTAACCGTTAAATCGCCGAGTGAATAAATCATTTTTTGGTCTCCTGTTTAAGCCGCAATAACCCTTCCTGAGTCGTTGATGCGATTAAATCCCCGTTACTGGAAAACAATTGTCCTCTGACATAGGCCCGGCCACTGGCGCTGGTAGGGCTTTCAGAAACATATAACACCCAGTCATTAAAATCGAAACCGCGATGAAACCAGATGGCGTGATCTATCGTGGCCAGACGCAAATTACTGTCCGACGGTGACAGACCATGTTTACGCACTGCACTCATCAAAAAGTAGTAGTCAGAGGCGTAACACAGAGCGCGCTGATGAAAGGGAAGCTTATCTTCAACTTCGCTGTGTTCCCGCAAACGCATCCAGACAAATTGTTGTGCACTATCCTCATCAGATTTAACACTGCGTATTTCAATTGGTTTGTGGAAAGGAATAGCGGTTTTTAGCTTTTCCGACACCTGCATGCTGGGAGATTCGTATTTTTCAATATCATTATTCAGGGATTCAGGCCCGGGTACCTTTGGCATTTTAGGGGTTTGGTGATTAAACCCGTTCTCAGGTAACTGAAACGAGCACATACAATCAAAAATAATGTTGCCCTTTTGAATCGCCTTAACCCGACGAGTCGCAAAACTACGCCCATCTCTTACTCTTTCCACCTGACAAAACACCGGCAGTTTTGCATCGCCGGGCAACAGAAAGTAACAGTGTAAAGAATGCACCACAAAAGGGGCTTCCACTGTTTGTTGAGCGGCACTGAGCGCCTGAGCCATCACCTGACCACCGTACAAGGCTCTGAAGCCTAAATCCCAACTTGGAAAAAGAAAAAAATCTTCTTCAATTTTATCAGGGCTTAATAACTCATTGATTTTTGGTAACTTACTCATTGGATATTGTGTGATTCCATTTACTGAATGACATTCAGAAACCTAATTGAAAGCGGTTCAATTATTTCGCGATTAATGATTTTGGTTTCCTCTTGGATCTTTCGGATAGTATTTATCCGGCAGATGATCATGATGTTCAAAAAATCGGGTATCTTTATAGGGTAATTTCATAAAACCGGAAATCCCTTCGCCTTCGATTTTCGGTATTAATGCAACAATTTGCTGCAAACATTCACGAAATTCGTTTTCTTTACTGTGATCCAGTAATTTGTAATAACTGTGCACTTTTAAATGCAGTGTTAGTGCCTCGAAAATAATGCAACCGGTATGATGGATATTATTTAACCGTTTAATCACTTCCAGCATAGGCTCCGGGAGTCGTAATAATTCATCCGGATCATCGCCATCCTCAAAGTAACTATGGGTTCTTCCTTCTTCTTCCAAGGCTGAAATCAAACTTTTTTCATAAAAAATCGCGTCATCAGCTGCCGGAATAAAGGGCTGTTCAACTGAGGTTCTTTCGACATGCAAGGTATCTCTGGCATTGAACATACAACTTTTAAATATACCTACCCGGTGAATGGCTCGTGCCAGACGCACGACGTTATTAACCGACGCAATAAAGGAAGGCAGCAGCGCAGGCCGGTTAATATTCAAAGAAGAATCGATATAGACGCCATCTGCCTGCCAGCGAACCACAATACCACCCAACACCGGAAACTTACCCAGTCGTGAAACTGCGCTGACAAAGGCTTTTTCATTTTCGCCCATGCCCTGCATATAATTTTTGTAGTAGCGTTCAAATTGCGCATCATTCAGGTAACGCAATTCACTACTGTCTCCCTCTTCCCGCAGGAACGATTTTCTTGAGCTGTAAACCACAGTGTCTATTTCTTTTTGATCTTCGTGGTGCCAGCAGGGAATTAACGCCTGTTCGGGGGCGATTTTTGGGTCGCCAAAAACCAGGTTGGCCATGTAATGCATGTTCCGCAGAAAATAATCCCCGGCTTCCCGTTTAAGATGAACATCGTCACTTAACATGGCTGTCAGGGTTTGTGCCATTTCTTTAGGAAGCCCTACGGAATTGGGGGTGATAACCCGTTTACCAAAACGACAGGATTGCCCTGAGGCCAAGGCATAGAGTGTACTGGCTAACCCCTGTTCATCAAATCTGGGAGATGACAACTCACCGTTTAGCTGCTCTTCACCTATAAAATAGACATCGCCTAAGCGCGCATTGGTTTGTTGTAAATCACCGGACATCAGGTCCATTACATTATTGCTGACATACTGCCCGGAGGCGTCCACCTGAGCAAAAACCGAAGACCCCCAGTCAATTAGACCAACATCGCCATTTTCAGGGTTATAAACAATATTTGATGGCTTGATGTCACCGTGCACTATGGGTTTATCCTGGCCCTGATGCTTAAAAGCGCGCAAGCTGTTGAGGATATCGGTCATTTGTAAAGCAATATGAATCAGTTTAGGCACCGCTAATGGCCCTTCCTGTAAACTCAGTTGCTCTAAATCCAGGCCTAATGCACGTTCCATGACCAAAATAGCCTGTTTGCCTACGCGCTGAAATTCCACCAGAGGTGGTACATTGGGATGCTCCACATGATTCAGCATAAAGGCTTCTTCTTCCAGTCTGTCCTGAACATGTTGGGGTAAATTAGCTCGTGAAAACTTAAACACTAACTGCTGTCCCTCAGGCGAAATACCGGCAAAGGCAAAACCAAACGCGCCCTTGCCTATCAGCTCAATGTGCTCATAACCCAGCAACTGCAATTGCTCTTTACAGAGTTGCAACCAGTCTTTTAATTTTTGTGCATCCTGATGCGACAAAAGATAAATTGACTGTTCTTCCGGGATATAAAAGTGTTTTAAGTTAGAGGTGGTCATGTATCGCGCTATTTAACCGACTCAGTATTGACGGAGGGCTACAAGGTAAGCGAAAGCGCAATCTGCATCAACTTATTTAGGCCCGGACTTAACGTTAAGTGCCGGACCTTTAAGCATTTTACAGGAAGGGCATTCAGCGCGGAAACAGGACAACAGCGGTTCGCAATCTGGCTTTACCGTAGCGTGACAACTGCACAAAATCCTCCAGAGCAATCGGGATATGTTGGCAATCAATTGCCTGTTCTTTGTCGTCATCCAGATCCGGATCATGCAGATACAAACACTGTTGATCAATGCCCGTGACCGTAACCCAATGAGGAACTTTATTACCATTAAATTGGTAAGTGCTGATCAGGCATAAAACTCTGCCACCAAGCTGATACACTTCAGCTATATCCTCCTGAGATAATTCAGCAAGACACACTTCAATATTCGCTTGTCTGGCTTGCTCCAGAAATTGTTCCTCAACCGAATTTAGAATGCGTTTATTGTTCTCATTCCTGACCCCATCGGTAAACAACGGAACTTGCTGGTTCATGTAAACTTTGGCCTCAAAGCCTCGTTTCGCAGCAGCTAACGCCAATCCCAACGGATGACATCCACCGTGACCAGAGGTCATAAATATTGTGGTGGCCTCTCGCCAGATGTCCAGTTCAGTAAGTTGTGATAACTGAAAGTCGGACTCCATTGATGCCATGGCCATCATTAGCGCAGATGGCCCACAGGTAAACTCAGTCGTTTGCTGATACCAGGGGAAAGCCTTTGTTACCTTGGCACTGTATGCCTGGCGTATGGACTTTTGCATACGCAGTGCGTCTGATTCATCTTCGTAATACTTTTGATAGACGCCAAACACCTTATACCCTTGCTTTTGGTAAAGCTGAATTGCAGCCTGATTGTTATTGGCGACTTCCAGGCGCATGAAGAATTTACCCATGTCTACCGAACCTTGCTCCAGTGCGGTTAACAAGCGTCCGGACAATCCGGTTCCCCTTGCAGACTGACTCAGAGCAATAGAATACAAGCGGGCCAGTCGTGTTCCTTTGCGCATGATAACCAGCCCGTAGCCCAATAAATCCCCGTTTCCGGCTTTGGCCACCAGAAACACTCTGTTTTTAGCTTTTAACCAGTGCTGGAACTGCCGTTTGCTCAACCTGTCAGTGGCAAAGCATTGGGCTTCCAATGCAACAAGCGCCTGAATATCAGAGCTTTTAGCTTCCTGAATCAATTCCGCTGTTGCCATTTTTACTGCTGTATTCACTCTTTGCCCCTGGCTTCCAGGCGATCTGCAAACTCCTGCATTACCTGCATGTATAGTTCATCGCCCAGATATTTATCTTCCACTTTACTCTCAATACTGGGGTTATCATTCACTTCAATAACGTACACCTTGTCTTCAATCTGCTTAAGATCTACGCCATACAAGCTATTACCAATAAAGCTACAGGCTTTTATTGCCGCATCTAACACCATCTTGGGAACTTCGAAGGTTGGCATAGTATCAAAGCCACCAGAGGTACTGCGCTTCGCACCATGGTTGTAGATTTGCCAGTGATTGCGAGCCATGTGATATCGACAGGCATATAGGGCTCTGCCATTTAGTACGCCAATTCGCCAGTCAAACTCGGTATAGAGGTATTCCTGAACCAACACCAACGCAGATTCACTCAGTAACTTCGATAAATACTCTTCCAGCTCTTTGCGTTCTTTTGCTTTAAAAACCCCAAGAGAAAACGAGCTTTCGGGTAGTTTCAGCACCATGGGATAGCCAAAGTCCAGTTCCAGTTGATTCAGAATCTCAGGCGTGTAACGGGTAACAAACTGGGTTTTCGGTGCGGGCACCTTGTTATAGCTAAAGGCGTCCTGTAAAAACACTTTATTGCAACAACGCAATATCGATGTCGGGTCATCCATCACCACTAAGCCTTCCTGCTCAGCCCTGCGAGATAACGCGTATGTGTGGTTCTGGATTGCGGTGGTTTCCCGAATAAACAAGGCATCGTATCGGTTCAGTAAGTCGATTTGTTCATGGGTTACCAGTTCAGCACGAATCCCATGCTGCTCTGCTGCCCGAACAAATTTACTCAGAGCCACTTTATCACTGGGCGGTGTTCTTTCATTAGGGTTTACCAAGATGGCCATATCCCAGCGATACTTTTTACGGCTTTGACTACGCCAGACCTTGCGGGTAAACAGATCCAGTTGTTTGAAAAACAATTGTTGCTGAGGCTGGCTCAGATTTTGAAAATAGACATCCTGCACCACAACCTGCCACTGACCGTCTTTTTGATCAAGCAATACTCGCAATATAGGACTTGGGAACTTCACAAATAAGTACGTAGCAAGACGGCTTGCGGATTCCTCTTCACACCAACCAAAATACACCATAATCGGTTTATCGGTGATCACTTCCTGGGGCTTAATTAACCCTCTTGGCAAGGTCAACACGACGCGCCCCGCCTTGTTATCCACATAGGCTAAATCATTTATGGTGCTCACCGAAGGCATTACTTTGTGCTGCCGGGCTTCCGCCAGCAATGAACAATGATAGCCCTGACTCAGATAAGCCTCGGTGTTGCACAGGTTGATCACCCGGGTTTTTCCCTCGTTGAGTTTAGGAAACTCAGCCAGGTAATGAGCAAAATCCACAACGGTGGCATCCAATGTGGGCAAATGATTGATGTCGTCGGCGACAACGATGGTCTTAGCCATTGTTTAATAGTTACCTTGTTTAACAGTGAATTTAATAGTCAGGCGCTTTTTACAGCTCTTGTTACGGGAGTTAAAACGACATTTTTTTATCGTTACGAACAAATTTATTCGTTTCCACATTGTTTATTATTACATCACTATGAACATTGCCAATCATTAACCAGAGAGGAAAATGGCAACTTCAAAGATGACGTTTGATTCTGCGGATGACAACGAACAATGGACCCGTAAAAACAACGCTAACTTATATTTGTTAGACAGAAGTCTGTCTCGTATAAGAAGTAAAGACGGTCGAACCAAAATACGCAAAATGCGCAAAGAAAAAAATTAACTGTTGAACTGGAAAATAAATGAAACTTAAAACGTTGTTAATCGCATCGTTGTTGGCAGTACAAACTAATGCCAGCGCCAATGAAGCAGAAAAAGCCCCGAAAGAATTGCTCAATGAGATCATAGGATACTGTAAAGATATCGCTGCAGATGAAGGTATTGGCAGTGCACTATTGTCCGCCTACCTGCTGGAATGTGTTAATGCAGAACTGGAATCCGAGGGCTACGCCCCGGTAACTCAACTGCCTAAAAGCTAAGCAGTTAACCACAAATTCATAGTGAAATGGGTGTCTATGACACCCATTTTGTTTGTTCAACTTGTAATTTCAACCAATCCGAGGTATCAACGCATGAAAAGGTTCGAGATGTTTGATGCAATGGATATACGCTTTTTAAACACCTTTATTGAAGTGGCGAGAACACGGCATTTTGGCAAAGCTGCCGAAAACCTATATCTTACTCAGTCAGCCGTGAGTGCCCGTATAAAGCAATTAGAAGAGTACTTCAATACAGCGCTATTTGTGCGGCAGCGCAATAGTATTAAGCTAACCCTGGCTGGCGAAAAGCTGCTGCCCTTTGCCGAAAATTTGAGTCATACCCTGGGCGAAGCCAGGCGATCCCTGAAAGACACTGAAATTCAACACATTGTTATTGCAGGTACTCCTAATGCCTGGGAATTGTATTTACAAGATGAGTTGCCCGGGATTCAAAACCAGTTTACCGACCTGACTGTACGCGCAGAGGTGATCAATAATGAATCTATGGTGCGCCTGCTTCACGAACGCCTGATAGACCTGGCTTTTAGCCTTGAGCCAATTAAATCTGATGAAGTGGTAAGCGACTGTATCCTGACATCGTCTTTGGCCCTGTATAGCAGTAATCAGCAAGATATAGAGCAAGCATTAGAGCAATATATCCATATTGACTGGGGAGTAAAATCCAGCGAAGCCATTGAGAAGCAATATCCCAAAACGCGACAGGCAAACTTTCGAACGGGTTCCATCCAGGTCGCCTTGTCATATTTTGCCAAAAATGGCGGTAGTCTTATTCTGCCGGACAAAATTGCCGACTCATTTTCGGGTAACATGGATCGGCTGGAGACCGTCCCCATTGAAATCAAAACCTATATCCATTACCTGGCCGACACTAATAAGCGAGGCATGCAGGAAGTTATCGATTATTTGTCGGGTGAATAATCCCGGCAATTCCGCTGTTTTAATCCCTCATTTATTCGCCAATATTTTTTGCTACACTGAATATAATTACAAACAATCCTTGCTGTAACTTGCATGAACTTTGAAATGTTGGGTAATTTTGGTGATTTTGTCGGCGGTATCGCCGTGGTTATCACCCTGTTATATTTGTCTTATCAGATACGCCAAAACACCAAAGAGGTCCGCAATAACTCAATCCAGGCGTTGCTGGAACGCAGCATTCATCTTTTTGAAGACAATATAAATTCCTCATTACCGGAAATACTGGACAAATTAGACAATGGTGCCAGCATCAGCCAACCCGACAAATGGCGCGTGGAAATGTTTGTCAGGCGTAACTTTCAGCTCTATGAACTGGTTTATCTGAAACACAAAGAGTGTCGAATTTCGCAACAGGTTATGGAAGCCTACGAAAGACGCATGCTGGCCACCATGCAAAGAGACTACTTTGCTCAGTGCTGGTCACAAGTGAGTCAATTCTACACCGATGACTTTGTTAACTATGTTAACCAATTACAAAGTAAATAAATCCCCCCGCAAAAACTTAATCAGGACACCCATCGTAACCTCAATTCAAATTTAACCAAGACAGCCATCAAAACTGTACTTCGGTACAGTTTTCAAACTCAGCGATTTGTGCAAAATAGAAGTGGTTCTTATCAGACTCAGGAGGAGTCCAGATGCCAAAAGCCAGGAAGGCGCAAATCAGCCTTGAAGATACCCCCTATTACCATTGTGTTTCCCGCTGTGTGCGCAGGGCCTATTTGTGTGGTCAGGATAAATTCACCGGTATCAGCGGGTTTATGCGCTCATTAAACGAATACATTGCCAAAGAAGTCAACAGGGAAGATGAGTACACAGACCGCCTTTAACCGCCCCCTTCTCCGGTACTCACCCTTCGAGCCAACTAACGCTGTTCAAATTTTTCCATAAATATTTTGGAAAGGACGTTTGAAGTCCCAGGCCTTACTGCATGAAGCGGCACTTGCTGCCTATATGGTTTTATGGGTTTGACCCCCGTCAGGGCCGGAATAGCTAAAACATCCAGGTTAACCTGTATTCTTATACTATGGTCCAATACAGCGCCGTTTCTAATTCTTCTAAACTGACAAGTTAATAGCAATTAACCAGCCAGGGTGACACTTGCTAAAACGTAGACTTTGTTCGCTAAAATACAGTGCACACCAGAATGAAGGCAAGCGATGAACTTTCAGCGCGTTGTGTTATTTTTGCTACTTCTATACTTTGGTCTCGTCTCCAAAGGAGTTGCCTGCGACATTGACGAAAATGGGACCCCGGTACTGGTATTTCCTCCCAAGTTTGATTCCAAAACCCCTGAAAACGACTATGTTTTTCAGCTAATTCAACTTATTTTAAAAAAGTCGGAAGGCAGATTCGGACCATGCCAGGCTAAGTTGCTGGAATATAAATTATCCGTAAAACGCATGGAATATTATCTTGAAAAGCAAAAAGACATTCACGTCATCGCCCTAACGGTAAATACTCAGCGGGACAAGCGCTTTCTGCCGGTGCCCATTCCCATAAAAAAAGGATTAATGGGGTACCGGTTATTGATCATCAGGAAAGGGGAAGAAGAACGATTTGCTGGCGTAAAAAATCTGCGCGACCTTAGTCGTATGATCGCTGGGCAAGGCGTCGGCTGGTCTGATGCGGAAATATTGGGTCACAATAATCTCAATGTACTCACTGCTGGCAATGTAGGTACCTTAATGGATATGTTGATACATAGTCGATTCGACTACTTTCCCCGTGGTGCCCTGCAAATATCAACCGAGTTAGAAACACATCAGAACAAACCCGTTGTGATGGAGCAAGGACTGCTACTCAGATACCCAAACATGACTGCCCTGTATGTCAACGCACATAACCTGCCACTGGCAGAGAGGCTCAGATATGGCCTGAAAACGGCCTTTCAGGATGGTAGTTTTGAGCAGTTTTTCAATTCACATCCGTCATCTATTGCGGCAATGCAAAATATCAACCTGGATAAACGAAAAGTATTAAATATTTGCAATCCCATTCTGCCTGGTTGGGTACCGGTTAACAATGGGAAATTTTGGCTGGAGCCCTGGCCCGACAAATACCAGGAAGACGCCTGCCACAAAAGCGAATAAGACATGGCTCATGTGAGCACAGGTTAGCACAGATTACAGGGTTTCAGTCAAACTCGGGTCTGTGTGGTAATCTGCTTAGCTGATGCGGCAGTCAGGATTTGCTGCGGGCGGGTTCAAATTCGTCATAGCGCGGAAGCGGCGCATCCATATCATCCCAACAGGCTTTAGAACCCATAAAATTATGAGAGCCGGGTCGCTCATTGATATCGCTATCTAAGATACCCAAACGCAAGCGCAATTTCCCGGGGTTATCTGCGTTGGAGCTGTACACCGGGGAGGCACACTGGCCGCAAAAATGGCGTTTTTTACCTGGTTTAACTTCATAACTCGCCATTTTGTTTTGAGCATCAACAAGTTTAAAATCTGCCGTATTGATAAAACCATTGGTGGCATAAGCAGTACCACTGTTCTTACGACACAATGAACAGTGACAGTGAATGATATCGCTAATCTTGCCTGTTAATTCTATTTTAATTGCGCCACACAGGCAGCTACCATGATACATATTTTTTTCCGTTTCAAATTCCGTGATGACGACGAATATGGGTCACTAACCCCTTCTCATTAAACTCCAGCGACATTAAATTAACTGTCGAGTATTCGATAAACTGCTCGAGATGTGCCGGTTTCCCTTTCGCGTGCTCTTTGTACTTCACAAAAACGACATTGCGTCCCACCATCATATCCAAAATTTCCATGTGGCTAAATTCAATTTCATCGCTTAGTTTTGCCAACATTCCCTTTTTAAGTTCTGTTTTATCCGTCACAGTAACGTTAAATTTGACATGCTCATCCACAAACTCATCAGCAATCAACGCGATAAAGCGGTCAATATCCTTTTCTGAAGAATCGGGTTGCTGGCGGGCATTCTTGGCAGCAATAAAAGCTTGAGCTTTTGCAATCAACTCCTGTTCTGAGAGCGGCTCAGCGCTAGTACCCACTGTAATAAAGCCCAGTAAAATCAGGCATATCCGGATTTTTTTCATGACTTACCCTCTTGAGCAATACTAACTTGATGCTGATACATACCCCGCAACGCGTTATATAAACCCGCCGGAAACGTTAAACCATGGCTGTCATAGTTAAAAGACTCTGAAAGCAGGGACAAATCCAACGGGCGGTTCTTGCGAATTGCGGCTTCAAACTGGTTATAAACATCTCGCATTTCACCGGCTTCATTGCCAATATTGAGATACAAAAATCCGGGCTTAACCTCACCAGACACTATATAATCTTGTGCAGCCACAGAGGTTTCTCTCGCTCCCCACCACACTGCCGGGCTAAACGCCAAATGCGCCTGAAAAAGCTCAGGGTAAGCATGAAAACTATGCACCACTAATAAGCCTGCTACAGAATGTCCGGCAATGGTATTGTAGGTATTAGTTCGGTAATCCACATTTATGGCTGGCATTAATTCAGTTTTTAAAAACTGTAGAAACTTATCGCCGCCCCCACCTTCACCAAGAGGGCCTCTGGGATCCCGATTCACAGTAGGTGCATAATCCCTGATGCGATCTGTGCTGTGAATAGCCACCACCAGTTGCTCATTAGCACCACCTGAGATCGCCATTCTCCGATTTACTTCGGCCACCAGTGCGCCATTGCTCTCGCCGTCTAACACGTAAATAACAGGATATTTTTTGGCAGTATCTACACCATAAGACGCCGGCAAGTAAACGGTTATGCTGCGAGTCTCGTTGAGAATGTCTGATTGAAGTTCAAAACTTGTATCTGTTTTTGAAGGTTGTTTGTTTTCCGCCAGGCTAATAAAAGCAAACGCAGTAAAACTGAACAATAGAATCCATCTCACTATAATTTTTTCCTTTTTTATTGTTTTTTTATTGTTTTAAAACCAGGGCTGAAACGCTTGCAGATGTTGCTTTCCCGGGCCAGCAATATACTCCCAGGGAGCTTTGCTATCAACGAAGAGATGATGTTTAACCTGCAACTCCTCATAGCCGCTGTCCAGCAAACTCACCGGCACATATGTATGTAACTCGTCATTCTTACCCGGCAATGGCGATCCACAATACTGGCAAAAATTACACAACCAGTCATGATTTGGCTTTGTCCATTGACGAACGGCATCGCTGCCGCTGACAACTCTGAATAAAGTATTGGGAACGATAGTCACAGCGATACCACCACTGCCGGTTGCTTTGCGACAAATTGAGCAATGACATACAAAAACATCAGTTAAAGCTTGAAGAAGTTCAAATTTAACCTTGCCACAATTGCAAGAACCGATTGATTTGATTTCAGAATTATTATCTTTATTCATGGTCGGTAGTTTAACTACAAAAGGCCGCAATATGCTAAAAGATTTACACCTTATGGGTTAACGCGTCTCTTCGCAGCTACAGGGCTAATCTTAACCCAGACAAATAAATAGATAATGATGAGTTTGGTCATCGCACTGGTAGTGGCTAAAAGTATCAGTGGCCAACTATCTGTTACCGGCATAGTCAACGCAAAGGCGATGGTTGAGAAATCCATTGCCAAAATAAACTGGCTCATTTTCAGGTTTATTGCCCCGGTATGCCCTGAATCAATCACCAGTTTTATCTGATGCCAATATCCCTGTGCCAATAAAAAAGAAACGATACAGAAAATCATAGTAGAGACAACTTTTCCTTCATCGACAAAAGTTCCAGCTGACAAAAGGCCCAGGAGCGCCACAACTAAACTGACTGCGCAGCTAATGAAACTCCAGGCTGATGTTCTGGTATTTCGGCCAACCCATATTTCATACAAAATCAAAAGTACCAGAATAGCGGCAAGTAATCGTGGCCAAACAATATAGTGATTAAAAGGCTCTACAGAGAAGCCGTAGATAAAAAAGGCCAGATAGGCAAAATAACTTACAGTAAACTGATTCAACGACAACAGTGAGGTACTCTCGCTTCTGAGTTTGGCTGTGCTCTTGCGTTGCCAAACCGTGTTTAGCTGTGCATAAATTCCATAAACACTAACAACTATCAATAGCGAATTTAAAGTTCCGAAAAACACATACCAGTCCATTACCCTTCCTTATAAGCCCTTAATGTCGACAATATTAAGCTATAACATTATATTAAACGAATAAATATCCTAAATATTCAATATATTGTCGACATTAAAGTGATGGAATTTCACTCTTGCTCAGGAGGCTCACCACCGTCTTCTTTGCGTTTACGCTGTTCTTGTTTGGCTTTCTCTACATTTTTAAATTGCGGTGGTGGGATTGGAAATATGGAAAAGAGAGGAAACAGTGCCAAAAACAAATAGGCGCCTTTAGGCATCTTACGCCCCCATTTTACCAGGTACCGCATTCCAGCAATCAACAGAGCCTTTAACAGTAGTAAGACTAACACCAACAACCAGACATATCCGGTTTGCAGGACAGAGGTGATTTCCATGAGCCACTTTTTAAAGATTGAAACTCTGTATTTAGGCTTGTGGCTGGAATTATCAATAGATAACGCAAAGCTAATTTACTTAGCTCGCGTGGTATTGCTGAAAGGGTATAGGGAATAAATAGTCTGGTGTTTCTCGAGATGAAGGTGAGCTTTTCTTTTTTATGGAGATCGCTGAAAAAGTTACCACTGTTCCCCCTTAATTGCGTCTTCTGCGAAATCCGCTACGTTGTTAACCACAACTTAGATAGACTATGGTGATTCAATATTGGTTGTGACTTTTTCCCCAAATTAAACACCTTAAGCTCTCAATGATCTTTTCACATGAATACGGACTTCCTGGTTTACTTTTTTTATAGTTAACCCTTGGGTTGAATCTGCGCCAAAACATTTGTTTTCACTGCCCGATATTGCCTGACAACAAAAGCCAGATACGCAAAACCACCAAAAGGTATTTAAAAAAATCCCCGCGAGTGCGGGGATTTAAACATAAACTTTAATCAAGTGATTACTTCATTTCGGCCAACAACAAATAGGGATTCTCCAGGTAGGATTTCCAAAGGTTATTGAAGCGAACCATAGTAGCGCCATCGATGATGCGGTGATCACCAGACCAGCTTACCGTCATGATATTTACTGCTTTTACATTGTCGTTCTCATCAAAACGAGGCAGACGCTGCATTTTGCCCAGAGCAACAATAGCGGCTTCCGGCTTATTAATTACCGGCGTTGCCGTGGTGCCACCCAGTACGCCAATATTAGAAATACTGATAGTACCGCCCTTCAGGTCTTCCTGAGACAAGCGCCCTGCTCTGGCCTGGTCAACAATGCGGTTAACGTCCTGTGCCACTTCAAACAATGACTTATTTTGTACCTGCTTGATGTTAGGCACTAACAAACCAATTTTAGAGTCTACCGCCATGCCAATATTGTGATCATCGAAATAGGTGACCTCAGTGCAAGCATCATTCACCTGAGCATTGATGATGGGGAACTGTTTTAAGGCCATCGACAAGGCTTTTATGAAGATGGGCATAAATGTCAGCTTCACATCCTGCTTCTCAAATTGTGGTTTGAGTTGCTGTCTCAGTGCAATCAAGGCATCCATTTCGATTTCTTCGCTGACGCTGAAATGCGGAATGGTAAATACCGAATCCGTCATTTGCTTGGCCATAGCGGCTTTAACGCCGCGAATAGGCTCTACCCGTGTGCCACCAGACGACGGCGCAGCAGCAGTTGCTGTAGTGTCAGCAGCCTTAGCCTGATTAGCGCCTCCCTCAAGATAAGCTTTAACATCTTCTTTCATGACCCGGCCTTTTTTGCCAGAACCAGGAACCTTAGCGATATCAATGTTCGCTTCACGAGCCAGGCGACGTACAGCCGGACTGGCCAGGGCTTTACCCTGTCTGACAGGGGCATCATTGTTACTCGCAGTTGCAGTATTCGCGGTTGCAGTAACATTTGCAGAGGAACTGGTCTCCACTTTTGCCACAGGCGCAGCGCCAGATGAAGCGCCCTCAGTCTGAATAGCATACAGAGGTTCATGTACCTTGGCGATTTCGCCTTTGGCGTAATACAACTTAACCACAGTACCGGCATCTTTGGCCGGGATCTGCACCAGTGCTTTGTCCGTCATAACATCAGCGACAGGCTGATCTTCTGCAACAATATCACCTTCGCTTACCAACCATTCAACCAGCTCACATTCAACAATACCTTCGCCAATATCAGGCAGGATAAAGTCAATCACTGCACCGCCTGTGGTTGCAGCACCTGAAGATGCGACTTCCTGTTTTGGCTCTGGTTGGCTTTGTGCAGCAGGTGCGCTTGCCTCACTTGCCGCGCCGTCTACTGTCATAGCAAACAGAGGCTCGTGAACTTTGGCAATATCGCCTTTTTGATAATGCAGCTTTTCCACTACGCCATCGTGCATAGCGGGGATCTGCACTACGGCTTTGTCTGTCATCACTTCCGCCACCGGCTGATCTTCAGCAATACGGTCGCCTTCTTTAACGAGCCATTCAAGCAGCTCACACTCTACAATGCCTTCGCCGATATCAGGTAAAATAAATTCTGTCGTCATAGTCTTCCCCGATTAAAAGTGCATAGTACGCATGATGGCTTCATAGGTTTTCAGGTGATCTGGCATATATTCTTTTTCATGTGCCAAAGGATACGGAGTATCCAAACCACAGACACGCGCAATAGGTGATTCCAGATTCAGGAAGCAACGCTCCTGCACTGTCGCAGCCACTTCAGCAGCAAAGCCACCGGTTAACGGAGCTTCGTGGTTGATTAACAATCTGCCGGTTTTTTCTACTGACTGACAAATAGTATCAGCATCCCAGGGCTGAATACTGCGCAAATCGATAATTTCGCTGGAAACGCCATCTTTTTCCGCCATTTCAGCGGCTTTTTCGATGATTTCCATCTGTGCACCCCAGGCCAGCAAGGTGATATCAGAACCTTCTTTGACCACTTCAGCTTTACCTAATGGCAACTGATAATCTTCTTCCGGCACTTCGCCAACAGAAGCGCGATATAGGCGCTTAGGCTCCATGAACAATACCGGGTTGTCGTCGCGAATAGAGGCTAACAACAAACCTTTGGCCTGATAGGGATTACGAGGAATAACAATTTTAATCCCCGGACAGTGGGCAAAAAACGCTTCCGGAGATTGCGAGTGATAATGACCGCCCGCAATACCACCACCATAAGGTGTGCGGATTGTCAGGCTGCCTACTGAAAACTGTCCACCAGAACGATAGCGGAACTTAGCGGTTTCATTAACGATCTGATCGAAAGCCGGGAAGATGTAATCGCCAAACTGAATCTCAGCAACGGGAACAGAGCCCTGAGAGGCCAAACCATTAGCAAAACCTATGATGCCCTGCTCTACCAGTGGCGTGTTAAATACTCTGTCGCGTCCGAATTTTTCCTGCAGGTTACTGGTAGCCCGGAATACGCCACCAAAATGGCCGACATCCTCACCAAACACCATGACTTTTTCATTGTCTTCCATGGCGATATGCAAGGCATTGTTTACCGCCTGTAAAATATTCATTTTAGCCATTAGTCAATTCTCCCTGCGGTTTTAGGATAAGCTTCCGGATACTTCTTAATATGAGCTTTTAATTCGCTGAGTTGTTTTTGCAGTATTGGCGGCACTTCGGCGTATACGTCGGTAACTAACTCATCGATTTTACAAATTGGCACCTGCTCAACGCGCTTCAGCTCCTGCAGTACTTCCTGACGCATTTGTTCCACTTCTTTCTTGTTAGCGTCTTCATCCAACCAGCCTTTGGAAACCAGCCATTTAGCCATACGGGCAATTGGATCTCTTTCCTGCCACTTAGCTTCTTCTTCCTTGGAGCGATAACCGGTGGGATCATCAGAAGTGGAGTGAGCCGCTAAGCGATAGGTCATGGCTTCGATAAGTACCGGGCAATTTTCAGCCAGGGCGATTTCACGGGCTTTTTGCGTTGCCGCATAAACACCTAGTACATCATTACCATCAACCCGGATGGTTTTAACCCCATAACCGATACCGCGAGAAGCAATACCGTCACCGGCAAATTGCTCTTCTGCCGGAGTGGAAATGGCATAGCCATTGTTGCGGCAGAAGAAAATCACCGGGCAATTCAGTACCGCAGCCATGTTAACACCTGCGTGGAAGTCACCTTCCGACGCGGCACCTTCACCAAAATAACAAATGGTTACAGCGGGTTCACCGGCCATTTTCTGACCATAAGCATAGCCTGCTGCCTGCGGAATTTGAGTGCCCAGCGGCGAGGAGATAGTCATGAAGTTCAGTTCTTTGGCACCGTAGTGAATCGGCATCTGACGCCCTTTATTCGGCTCTTTTTCATTGCTGAACATCTGATTCATGAATTGCTCTGTGCTGTACCCACGGTATGCCAGAGAACCTTGTTCACGATATTGCGACATGATCATGTCTTGTGGCTCCAGAGCCGCCGCACTGGCAACCGTTGCACCTTCTTCGCCGGTAGAAGCCAGGTAAAAACTAATGCGTCCCTGTCGCTGAGCCGCCACCATGCGCTCGTCTAATACGCGGGTAAACTGCATAGTGGTATACATTTTTAACGCAGTTTCCTGATCAAGTTCAGGTTCAACAGCTTCTTTATGGACAACACCGTCCTGAGACAGGATTTGCAGCATAGGAATATCAATCAGCCCGTTGCTGATGATATTCACTTCATGTGCAATACCAACATGAGAAAGATGGTTTCTGGTTTTCATATTATCGCCTTATTGTGAGTGTCTCACACGACCTGATTATCAAATTCAGAACGTGCAGAACCAGCGTTATTTGATGGCTGTAAGTGTAGTCTTGTTCGCTTAAAAACGTGTTGCGATTTTTGGGAGAAATTTATCGGGGCAATCAGAATTTGCCCCATGCCTGCGTTATTTTTAGGATATCCATCCTAGTTTTTACAAATTTGTTATAACTCGTCTACAAGTTAACTACAAAGCGACATTATTGATGCAGAATTAGATGTGTTGATCAATCAATACCGGATTACCATCCGGATCGACGAGCATGATACTACCCGGCCCTTTTGAGTCCTCATCAACGGTGTCTAACAGTTCCAGTCCCTTTTCACGCAGCGCCTGCTGAATCTCCCTGACATCCTGATAGTTATCCAACGTACTGCAATCTTGTGCCCAGCCTGGGTTATAGGTCAGCATATTTTTTTCAAACATACCCTGAAACAATCCAATAGTACTGGAGTCATTTTTCAGGATTAAATAACCGTGTTCGATATTACCCGCGAACTCTTCAAACCCTAATGCCTCATAGAAGGCTTTCGATTTATTAATGTCCTTAACTGCCAGACTGACAGAAAATGCGCCTAGTTTCATAAACCACTCCCCTTGTATTGAATCATCAAGTATAGCGGGTAAGTGAAATTAGTGTAGTTGACTAAAAAAAGCGTAGCCAGCCTGCCCCCCATAAGCTACAGCCTTCGTTGAGGTGATACTCAAAACAGGCAACACACTAATGCATCCTTTTGTCTACGACTAAAGTATTAACGGATTACGACTTTAGTCTAATTCGCGAAAACACGCGTTTACCACTTTTGAGAAACCCTTTAAATTTGCCCACATTACAGGTCCAACACAGCACATTACCGCTGAAACGGATAAGCAGTAAAAAAGGAAAACACAATGAAAACATCTTTTGCCGCTCTCATAGCATTATTTAGTATAACTCTTACTGGACAGGCCCGGGCTGCGACAATCGAAACCTGTGCGATGGATTATTCAGGCGCAATCAACGCCGTTTATGTCAATGGTGGCAGAGTCACTGGTATTGCTAAAATTTTTGCCAGCTCATCAACAGATGAGGCGTTTACGCTGATTGCAGAAAACGGCATAGAGCATACCCGTCATGGCACTATTACCACCACCTTGGATCTCACTGATTTTGCGTTAAACGGTACCTGTCAGTTTGTGAATCGCTTCACGCCACTGCATTCTATCGATGAAGACAGCCCATGGAGACAATTTCAGATGCACAGGGCCAGTATTTATGACAGCACTATGTTGGCAAAATACGATCACAATGGTGTTCAGGCCGATCTTTTGATTGCCAATGGCTGGACCTGGGGAGATGACCTGTCATCCATCCATGTCTTTGAAATGGTTAATGGCAAATTCAACCCGGTAAAGTACGACATTGATACGGGAAACGGACAATTACCCCCTTACAAGGCCGGGAACCGTACTATGAGTGTGAGCGGTGACGGTGGGCAATGGCGTTATCGTGCTTCCGCCGTGAGCGCGGATGGTCGTTTAATTGTTGGCTATGCCAAACTGGACGAAACGGTGACTTTTAACAGTGGCGTAAAAATCAAGTCATCTGATAAGTTCGGTATGATGTGGCAGATCACTGAAAGCTGTGCGGTTAATCGGGGAAAGTGTAACAACCAAAACGCCAGTCGCCTCACCAGCGGCAGTTCTAAAACCGGTTCTATCGCGGTTCAATCACTTAGCGACACACAATTGCAAAGAGACTCGTCTGACAAAGCCAGCAATAGTGAGTTACCACAATTCGATAACATCACTTACGACAAAGCGTCTTTGTTGGAAGATGTATACAGTGTTACTGACCTTGGCAACAATAAGTACCTGATCAATGGCCGTTCTGCGTCCGGTAAGGCCATGATAGTGCGCGTTACCTTATAAACCAACTTACCACTGTGCTTTAGCGGCTTTCGGGCCGCTTTTTTTTGTTTTACTCACGACCGTCAGCGACTTTGACTGTACCCCGTTACACATCTTCCTGTATAATCGCGCGCTTTTTAACTAAACTACCGCATTACCACCAAGACTAAAGGCCCTGTATGACCGTAAAACAATTTGATCCCTCGCAAACCACTACAATGGATACCCCTAAAAAGGTTATCGAGCAACAGTCTCAGGAAAATCTGGCGACTGCTGACAGTGGCAACGCGAGAATTGGTTTTGTGAGTCTGGGTTGCCCTAAAAACCTGGTGGATTCAGAACGCATTCTGACCCAGCTTCGCACCGAAGGCTATGATGTGGTGCCGACATACAACGATGCCGATTTGGTTATCGTCAACACCTGCGGTTTTATTGATTCAGCGGTTCAGGAATCATTGGACACCATTGGTGAAGCCCTCGCGGAAAACGGTAAAGTGATTGTTACCGGCTGTCTCGGTGTAAAAGAAGACGAAATTCGCGAAGTTCACCCCAATGTATTGGCAATAACAGGTCCTCATGCCTATGAAACTGTGGTAGAGCAAGTACACGACAACTTGCCCAAGCCAGTTCACAACCCATTCAGCGATTTAATTCCTGAACAAGGGGTTAAACTAACGCCGCGCCATTACGCTTACCTGAAGATATCTGAAGGCTGTAATCACAGATGTACCTTCTGCATCATCCCGTCCATGCGTGGTGACTTGGTGAGTCGTCCTGTTGGTGAAGTACTGAGTGAAGCCGAGAGACTGAGCAACGCTGGTGTCAAAGAACTACTGGTGATTTCTCAGGATACCAGTGCCTACGGTGTAGATGTTAAAAACAAAACCGGATTCTGGGACGGAATGCCGGTAAAAACCGGCATGACAGAATTAGCTGAGCAACTGGGTCACATGGGCATATGGGTGCGATTGCACTATGTTTACCCCTATCCTTCTGTGGATAAAGTGATTCCATTGATGGCACAAGGCAAGATCCTGCCGTATCTGGATATCCCTTTTCAACATGCTAACAAGCGAATTCTGAAACTGATGAAACGCCCTGCCGCGGCTGAGCGCACCTTAGAGCGCATCAAAAAATGGCGTGAAATGTGTCCGGAACTGGTGATCCGTTCCACTTTCATTGTGGGTTTCCCTGGCGAAACCGAAGAGGAATTCCAGGAGCTGCTGGAATTTCTGGATGAAGCGCAATTAGATCGGGTTGGCTGTTTTAAATATTCAGAAGTAGAAGGCGCCACCGCCAACGATTTACCGGATCAAATCGATGAAGCCACAAAACAAGATCGTTACGAGCGCTTTATGCTAAAACAGCAAAAAATCAGTGCCGACAGATTGCAACAGCGCGTTGGTTTGATTATGCAGGTGTTGATTGACGAGGTAGACGAAGAAGGCGCAATTGGCCGAACCTATGCCGATGCACCGGAAATAGACGGTGTGGTCTATCTCAATGGCGATACTCAGGTGCAACCGGGCGATTTTGTCGACGTATTAATTGAACACGCCGATGAATATGACTTGTGGGGCAGTCGCGTAGAAGACTAACTTGCACTACACTCAGGGCATCTGAAAATATAGATGCCCTGAATTGATCACTTCTACACATCAGAACAACACCAGTTTCATCACGCTACTTTGCCTTTTACAGCTGTTACTGTCCGGCTGTAGTAGCAATCGCTTTATTGATTGGCACAGGCAAACAGATAAGATTGTCGCAATCCCCTCGCTTTCCGACTCGCAAATAAAACAACTGCATCAAGTCTCCGTACAATCACAGACACAATCACAGACACAGTTATTCAGCATGTGCACTGCACCGAAAAAGAATACGCCGATTCAAATGACCTTATTTAGCTGTCATCAATGGCTTAAGCACAATGCCGAAACACGTTATACAGAATCAAAAAGTAAAATAATTCCGCACTATAACGCAGCGCTGCTGCAAATCCTGACATCACAATCAGATTTAATCAGTTTCACCGCACCACATATACAAGTGCAAACAGAACCAGACCGGCTTGGTCAGGTTTTTGAGGAGATTTACCTCACAGCCAACATGCAAAACAAAGAGGCCCTTTTACAGCCTGAGGTGTTTTCAGGAATTGGCATTACCGCCGTTGCTTATCGACGGAACACCTATGAGATAGATGACCATGAATATCCGCTGGAAGGTATATATCGCCCAATCACCTTTTACGTCCATAAGGTAAGCATTTCAGCCCAGGATCTGCTCATTCATATTAAAGGCAAGCGGATGACCTCTCACAACCGCAACACCCTTTATCAATCTCAATTAGCCTATGCACCGGCTGCGGCATTTCTCACCCTTATCAACAAAGCTGATATTGATAAATCTTCCTTTATTGGCTTGCTTACCGCTGAACGGGCTGAGCATCGTTTTGGCATATTTGCTATTCAGGAATTTTCCCCAAATAAAACGCCGTTGTTGATGATCCACGGTTTAAATTCCAGCCCGCTGATTTGGCGCAAACTCACCATGGCTGTCATGAATGATGAAGCATTGAACAAGCGCTATCAGATTTGGCATGCCTTTTATCCATCAGGCCCACCTCCTTTTTACAACGCCATGCGACTGAGAAAGCGATTAAAAACCATGATGGGGAGATTTCACCAATCGGATTATGCGGGTCAAAGCCTCAGTATCATTGGCCACAGTATGGGCGGCATCATTGCCAAAACCTTTGCCGTTGATACCGGGCAACAACTGTGGGATACCGCATTTTCAAAGTCACCGCAAGACATGGCCAGTGTCTTAGAAAGCAATCCGCAAATGCAGGATATCTTTATTTTTAGCCCGCCTGCCCGGCTGAACAATGTGTTTTTCCTGGATACGCCTCATCGCGGCAGTGAAATGGCCAGCTCCTGGATAGGCAGACTGGGCGCAGGATTAATTAATCTTCCCAGCAATTTCACCAACATGTTTGCTGATGTGGTAGAAAAGTTTGGAATTGAGACCATCACCCCACCAATGCGTCCATTTCTGGCTACTCATGGCCCAAACAGTATTGAAGTGCTGCGCCCCGACCATCCACTGATGAACAAATTAAATAGATTCCCGCTACCAGAACGTACCTGGTCGATAGTAGGCTCAGACAATGAATTACATTGCGCAGGCCATACCTGTCTGACAATTTCGGACGGTGTTGTATCATGGACCAGTGCCACCCTGAATCAACAAGCCAACGAAGAGATCATCGTTGCCAGCAATCACGACTCCTTTAACAACGACACCGCCATTGAATTTATCCTGGCTAAGCTAAGGGATTGATTAAAATTCAAGATATTAGCGGGACAGCCATCACAAAATAGCAAAGTAGTCCTGGTATTTGGGTTTAGTTGTGTGGTTTGAAATGTCGAATTTAGAATGGGTGTCCGTGCTAATTATTAAACCTCTATAGTTTTCCAAGTCAGTAAAAATTGGCAGGAAGCAATAGACAGGACAGGCTCATATTTAAATTCAAATTGATGGTTTTAAAATGATGTTTTTAGCATGAGTGTCCACGTAGTTTTCTGAAGTAAATGACACGCAATCGCGCATGTAGAATTACCGTGACACCCACCTGAAATTTACCCAAATAGCCACCAATAACGGTATACCTTCGCTACTATTTATTTTTGCGCCCGGGCAATCGGTTTTCGGCTTCGGCTTCATAGTCGGCTATCCGGGTGTTCAGCCGATCCATTTCATCTTCCTGCTTGATGAGTTTTTCATTCAACAGCATGGTTCTGTCCACCAGACCGGAAATAATCTTGTCTTTGATGGATTCCCGTATTCTTACCGGTATTTTGCGAAACGCTTCGTAATCCACCTTCATCACCACCATTTCATCTTCGGCAATAACGGAGGCTGAACGAGGCTCTTTACAGATGAAGCCTACTTCACCGATAAACTGACCTGGAATTAAGGTGCCGATATTACGGCCCCGGTGGGTAACTGTGGCTTTACCAGCCAGGATAATGTAGAACCAGGGTTCATGTGCGCCTTCTTTGATAAAGCACTCTTTGGATTTAATCGGCGTAAATACCGCGCGCATTTTGAGTACAGATTCTCTTTCGATGGGCTGCAGATCCTTAAACAAAGGGACCCGTGAAAGAATTTCCATTAACTTTAAATTATTCATAATTCCTGCGACTTCCAGCCACTAAAACCTTTCTGTCTGAGTTGATTGTAGGCCACCTGAACAATTAAGCCTAGCGGAAATTTTAATTCATGTTGCGCATCCCTTGTGCTACCGATGTCGGATACTTGTTTCGACTACGCAACAACATTAAGGATTGATTGCCATCACTCAACCTGGCGATCAGACCGGCAATAATACGGTCTTTCACTGCTTCCCTTATGGCACCTGGCAGTTTGGAAAAGTTTGCGGCATCCAGCTTCATTGCCATGACCTGCTCTTTGGCAATCACAGTGGCAATACGCGGTTCATTGCAAATAAAGCCCACTTCACCAACAAATTGTGGCGGACGCAATGTGGCCAATTCCTGTCCATTGAGAAATACTTTGGCGATTCCCGTCAGTAAAATATAAAAACAGGCTTCTTTTTCGCCTTCTCTGACGATGACATCACCGGCAGAAAAAACGTCAAATGCTTTCGGCATTGCTACAATTACCTTACGATCGGACTCAGACAAATCATTGAACAGCGGAATGCGACCCAGAATATCCAGTAATTTAACGTTATCCATAGATGCAACCTGTTTGCGATAGTTACTTTCTATATCGGTAGTAAATCTTAGTAAGCACAGGTTTAAATTGTGAAGTGGCTCACAAATCAGCGTTTTTCAGCATGTTTTCTGTTAATTTTTTGGATGGCTGCACCCCCAAAGACTGAAACTCTTCGGCTTTTTTGATGAGGTTACCACGCCCTTCATAGAGTTTGCTGTTGGCGTCATTGAATCGTTTTTGCACCGAATTGATTGCCTCGCCCAGCTTTTCCATATCCACCACAAAACCATAAAACTTGTCATACAGATCGGCTGCTTTTTTAGCAATGTTACGGGCATTTTGATTTTGGTATTCATATTGCCAGATATTGTGGATGGTGCGCAGGGCCACCAGTAAATTGGTAGGACTCACCAGCAATACATTGTAATCCATGGCTAGTTTAACCAGCTCAGGGGATTCGTCGAGCGCCAGCATAAACGCGCCCTCTACCGGAATAAACATCAAAACGTATTCCAGACTTCGTTCGCCCAGCAGATCGTGATATTCCTTGCGACCCAGTTCTCTAATGTGCCCTTTAACCGACTGGATATGCTCCTTGAGGTAGCGTTGTTGCTCCTGTTGCGAGCCAGCGTTATAAAAGCGTTCATAAGCATTCAAAGAGACTTTGGAATCAATGATCACCTCTTTGTTTTCCGGTAAGTGTACCAACACATCTGGCTGCAGTAACTTGCCATCTTCTCGTCTTTTGCTCACCTGAGTATCATATTCATGGCCTTCGCGCAGGCCACTCTCTTCCAGAATTTTTTGCAAAACCATTTCGCCCCAATTCCCCTGTTTTTTATTGTCCCCCTTCAGGGCACGGGTCAGTGCTGAGGCTTCTTCGGTTATCTTCTTGTTGAGTTGTTGCAAATTGATAATTTCAGTTTTCAGTGAGGCTCTTTCCTGTCCTTCCCGTATCGCCTGTTGACTTACCTGATTGCGAAAGCCTTCGATTTGCTGTTTCAGCGGATCTAACAACAACGCCAGTTTTTGTTGGCTGTGTTTTTCGAACTCTGATGAGTGGTTTTTAAAGATTTGATTTGCCAGGTTTTCAAACTGTTTTTGCAGTTGCTGTTCGGCGTTTTGCAAAATCTGTAACTTTTCCTGGGCGCCTTTATTTTCGTGTTCTCGGGCGGTTTTTTCTGATTCCAGGTTGTTACGCGTATCCGCATAAAGACTTTTTAAATTATCCAATTGTTCCTGTAATTCGTCATTCTCTTCTTCCAGCCCGGTCAGTTGCTGTAACTGCTGTTCCATTCGGGCGTTGCGCATTTTGTATTGGCTCAGTGATTCAGACTGCTCTATAAACTGCCGATTCAGCAGTTCATTTTGTTGTTTGAGCTGCATTGCTTCCTGGCGCAATACCTCATCCTGTTGTTTTAAAAACCCCAGTTGTTCGTTCAAGGTTTGCAATTGCATCTGGTGGGTTATCTGAGTTTGCTGTGCCAACTGCACCTGATTATTGAAGCGCATTTTAAGCAATATGAACACCACAGTCGCAGCCACCAGTGCACCGGATATTGCCCACAAAACAGGATCTAAGGCCATTGGATTCCTTGTTAAAATAGTTCGATACGTCAGTTATAAAAAAGGCTGGTTACAAAAGCAACCAGCCTTTCAAAACACCTAATGCATTCTATGCCATACCGGCTGGAACATTAGCTCAGTGCTTTATCCAGGTCGGCAATTTTCGCTTTCCAGATGGCTGGGCCATCAGCGTGGGCGTTGTTGCCTTTGCTGTCTACCGCCACAGTTACCGGCATATCTTCCACTTCAAATTCGTAGATGGCTTCCATACCCAAATCTTCAAAAGCAACCACGCGCGCCTTTTTAATGGCTTTGGATACCAGATAAGCAGCACCACCTACGGCCATCAGATATACCGCATGGTTTTTGGCAATGCTTTCTACCGTTGAAGGCCCGCGTTCTGCTTTACCAACCATACCAATCAGGCCAGTTTGTTCCAGCATCATGTCAGTGAATTTATCCATGCGGGTCGCCGTAGTTGGACCTGCCGGACCGACAGCTTCATCACCCACCGCATCGACCGGACCAACGTAATAGATAAAACGATTGTTCAGATCAACTCCGTCTGGCAGGCCTTCTCCGTTTTCCAGCATACCCTGGATACGCTTATGAGCAGCATCACGACCGGTTAATAACTTTCCAGACAATAAAACAGTTTCGCCCATTTTCCAGTCCTGGATGGATTCTTTGGTCAGTTCATCGAGATTAACCCGGCGGGTATTTTCACCCACTTCCCAGGTGACTTCTGGCCAGTCTTCCAGTTTCGGGGCTTTTAATTCCGCCGGACCCGACCCATCCAGATAAAAATGAGCATGGCGCGTGGCCGCACAATTGGGGATCATGGCCACCGGTTTTGAGGCGGCGTGAGTAGGCATAGATTTAATTTTGATATCAACCACCGTTGTTAAACCGCCCAGTCCCTGAGCACCAATACCCAGCCTGTTAACCCTGTCAAAGATTTCCAGGCGCAGTTTTTCTTCGGTGGTTTCTGCGCCGCGTTCCATGAGTTCCTGAATATCAACCGGGTCCATCAGACTTTCTTTTGCCAACACCGCAGCTTTCTCCGCAGTGCCGCCAATGCCAATGCCTAACATTCCCGGCGGACACCATCCTGCGCCCATAGTAGGTAATGTTTTTTCCACCCAGTCTGCAATAGAATCACTGGGGTTTAACATCACCATTTTAGATTTGTTTTCAGAGCCACCACCTTTAGCGGCAATCATGACTTCTATTTTATCGCCTTCCACCATATCCAGGTGAACTACCGCTGGAGTATTGTCTTTAGTGTTCTTACGGGCACCGGCAGGATCAGCAACGATGGAGGCACGCAATGGATTAGACGGGTCAAGGTAAGCACGGCGTGTGCCCTCGTCCACCATTTGCTGCACAGTCATGTCGGTTTTGTCCCAGCTTACGCCCATACCAATTTTAACAAAACAGGTCACAATGCCGGTATCCTGACAAATCGGGCGTTTGCCTTCCGCTGACATTCGTGAATTGATCAGAATCTGTGCCATGGCATCTTTTGCCGCCTGACTTTCTTCTTTCAGATAAGCCTGCTCAACCGCTTTTACATAGTCCAGGGGGTGGTAGTAAGAAATAAATTGCAACGCGTCCTGAATACTATCGATAAAGTCTTGCTGACGGATAACTGCCATGATTACCTCATTGTGGAATAATTAACAAAAACGAGCCACGAAAATGCCGGGGCACAGCTCGATGGTGGCTAAAGTCTAACTTAAATGTGATTTAGTGCTAGCCCTTTTGCCAATTATGCAAAGTCAGCACTACTGTAATCCCCTTAATCTAAGGTAGAATACCACTTTTATGATAACCTGCGCGGCCGGTTATCAGCAATGCTGCACTAGCAATTACCTAAAATCAGAATAAGAATTTCACAGTTTTTAAGACTCACATGCATAACGTTACCGTCGACCGTATAAAATTTAGTCCCTTTCGTTGTTTAACAGACTGGTTTTCAAGCATAGAAAATACCGCCGGTGCGGTCCTGTTGCATTCCGGGGATTCGACTCATGAAAACGCCAAATTTCACATAGCCAGCGGCTCCCCTATTTTCACCTTAAAACTGTTTGCCGATGGCCGCTTAAATTGTCACTACCAGATTGATGACAGCTGGCATATGCCTGACTCAGGGCAAAAAAAATTGCAGGCGGTATACAACGAATTTAACAATGCCACTATCCGTCCGGCAGACATTGTCAACAAAGCTCATGAGATTAAAATCCGGCTGTTTGGCGATACCTCGAAAAACAGTATAGACCTGCCCTTTCAATGTGGTCTGATAGGGTTTGCGGCTTATGATTTTGGTCGCTTCCTGGAAATTCTGCCCGGTAGCGCACTGGACGAGTATCAAACGCCGGTTTTTACCGCCAACTTTTACAGTTGGAGTGTGTTAGAAAACCAGGTAACTAAAAAAGCATATTTATGTTTTAGTGAAGAGTTTGCTTGTCCGAGGTTTAATCTGGTTACGATTCCCTCAGCCGGGCAGCGATTTTATCAGCCATGGCAAAATCAACCCAGACAAACCGCGGAGTTCCGCCTTACCGAAACATGGCAAAGCAATATGGGTGAAGCTGATTATTTGCAAAAGCTGGATAGAATTCACGAATATCTGCTGGCAGGTGATTGTTATCAGGTAAATCTGGCGCAGCGTTTTAAAGCCCCTTATCAGGGTTCAGAATGGGCCGCTTTTGAAGCGCTGACTGAAGTTAATCCGGCACCATTTTCAGCCTTTATTCGCAATGATGAAAGCTGCATTATCAGTTGCTCTCCCGAGCGTTTTTTGTCTGTTAAAGGCGATATTATTGAAACTAAACCGATCAAGGGTACCCGTCCCAGATTTAACGATCCAATTGATGACGAAGACTCCCGGCAGGCACTGATAAATTCAGAAAAAGATCAGGCCGAAAACCTGATGATCGTAGACTTATTGCGCAATGATATCAGTAAAAATGCGGTGGCCAATAGTGTAGAGGTTACCGGGCTTTTTGAAATTGAGTCATTCAGTGCCGTGCATCACATGGTCAGTACTATTCGGGCCCGGTTAAAACCGTCCAGCCACCCTTTACAATTGTTGCAGGATGCCTTTCCCGGCGGCTCGATAACCGGCGCACCTAAAATCCGCGCAATGGAAGTTATCGATGAGTTAGAACCTCATCGGCGCAATATTTATTGCGGTAGCATTTTCTATCTGGGCGTCAGTCAGGATTTTGACAGCAGCATCTGTATCCGCACCTTACTGTTTGAATCAGGCCAGGTATACTGCTGGGCGGGTGGCGGTATCGTTGCTGACTCAGAGCCGCAAGCGGAATATGAAGAAACCTTTCACAAGGTGAGAAAAATCCTGCCTACGATACGTTTTGTCAGAAAGAAGGCCCTATGAAACTGGAGGAATTTAAGCAACGCTTTTACCACGCGCGCAATATTACTCCCGAGCCGGACTATCCGTTGCGTCAAAAAGGCAAGCCTGCTGCCGTACTGATCCCACTGGTCATGCGCGATGAGCTTTCAGTGTTGTTGACCCGCAGGGCCTCTCACCTCAAACACCATGCCGGACAAATCAGTTTCCCGGGTGGCCGTGTTGATGATACGGATATCAATCTCAAGGAAACTGCACTCAGAGAAACTGAAGAAGAAATTGGTCTCAAAAGAGAAAACATCGATATTGTGGGTACACTACCCACCTTCAGAACAATTTCCCGTTATGAGGTCACGCCCTATGTCAGCCTGGTAAAACCGGACTTTGATCTGGTGATTAATCAGGATGAAGTGGATCAGGTATTTGAAGTACCCCTGGCGACAGTGATAAACCATGACAATCATCTGGTGCATACCGTGAAGCGCAATAACAGCGTTTATCCGGTTTATTTTATTCCCTGGCAGGAACACATGATTTGGGGAGCAACCGCAGCATTTATCAGAGCACTTTCCCGGCACCTGACTTGACACTTAGCCACTGTGGATAAGGCTTTACAACAGGTTATCTGGTAAGACCTATACTATGCTTTGCATTCAGCCTAATTCATCAGACAATATCCACTAACAATAAAAAGACCCTACGAGATAATCATGATCAGTGTATTCGATATGTTCAGTATCGGAATTGGCCCGTCCAGTTCACATACTGTCGGCCCCATGCGGGCCGCAAAAGATTTCAACCAATTGTTGAAAGCAAAAAACCTGTTCCAGGAAACTGACGCGGTTGTCACCGAGCTGTTTGGCTCACTTGGTCAGACAGGCAAAGGACACGGCACAGGTAAGGCAGTCATTCTTGGTTTGCTGGGTGAATTACCAGAAACCATTGATGTCGATAACGTTGATGCCATGTTGGCAGAAGTGGATAAAAGCCAAAAACTGATGTTGGATGGCGAAAAACTCACCGCATTTCCGCGCAAAGACGCCATTGTATTTCACCGTCGCAAAACCCTTGAGCACCATGCCAACGGTATGACCTTGCACGCCATGAAAGGCGAAGAGGTACTGTTCAGTCAGTCATACTACTCTATAGGTGGCGGCTTCATCATCAAAGAGCAGGATTTCGAGAAAGAAAAAGTAACGGCACTACTTCACGAAGAACAGGAAGTACCTTACAACTTTGATACCGCAGCAGAGTTACTGCAGAAATGTCGCGACAATGGACTGAGTATCAGCGCACTCATGCTGGAAAACGAAAAAGTGTTTCAGCCAAAACAGGTGATCATCGATAAACTATGGGAAATATGGCAGGTCATGCAGGCTTGCATAAAGCGCGGGATTGAAACCGAAGGCATATTACCCGGTGGTTTGAAAGTAACCCGACGAGCGCCCGGTTTATATCGTCGCCTTAAGTGCGAACACAGTCAGGATCCCATGCTGGCGATGGACTGGGTCAACCTGTTCGCCCTAGCGGTGAATGAAGAAAACGCCGCTGGCGGTAAGGTGGTAACCGCTCCCACAAATGGTGCGGCCGGGATCATTCCTGCAGTCCTGAGTTATTATGACAAGTTTGTGCAAACCGTCGATAAAGACACCGCCTACCGCTATCTGCTGACCGCGGCAGCGATTGGTATATTGTACAAAAAAAATGCGTCTATTTCGGGCGCTGAGGTTGGCTGTCAGGGTGAAGTAGGTGTCGCCTGTTCAATGGCGGCAGGTGCCCTGACCGAAATAATTGGCGGTTCAGTTGCCGCAGTCGAGAATGCCGCTGAAATCGGTATGGAACACAACCTGGGGCTCACCTGTGATCCGGTTGGTGGACTGGTTCAGGTGCCCTGTATTGAACGCAACGCAATGGGAGCGGTAAAAGCCATCAATGCCTCCAGATTAGCGCTTCGTGGTACAGGTGTACAAAAGGTAACACTGGATAAGGTGATTAAAACCATGTGGGACACAGGTAACGACATGAAGTCCAAATACAAAGAAACCGCACGAGGCGGTTTAGCAGTTAACATTGTTGAATGTTAAAAGGTTGCTTCGGCAACCTTTTCTTTGTTTGGTGTGGCGCCCTATCGCACCGGTAACGTCAAATCTTTAAACATACGCTCAATATCATCATTACTTTTTTGCATCATGGCTCGCTCAACCACATCTTTGGTCAGGTGTGGTGCAAATCGCTCGATAAAGTCATACATATAACTGCGTAAAAATGAGCCTTTGCGGAAACCGATTTTGGTGGTGCTGTAATTAAACAGATGGCTGGCGTCAATTTTAACCAGATCAGTATCCAGATTATCATCGATAGCCATAGAAGCGATAACGCCGATACCCACCCCCAACCGTACATACGTTTTAATAACGTCGGCATCAGTGGCAGTAAAGACAATTTTAGGTTCCAGACCGGCCCGACTAAAGGCTTCATCCAACTCAGAACGGCCGGTAAATCCAAAGACATAAGTTACTAACGGATATTGCGCAATGTCTTCGATGCGAATAGTACCCTTTTTCGCCAGTGGGTGTTCCTGATTCACTATGATACTGCGATTCCAGTGATAGCAGGGCAACATCACCAGATCGTTATAGAGGTGCAACGCTTCCGTGGCGATGGCAAAGTCAGCTTCCCCTTTAGCGGCCAGGTCACTGATTTGTGACGGGGTTCCCTGATGCATGTGTAAGCTGACCCTGGGATACTTCTTCATGAAACCTTTTATGACATCGGGTAGTGCATAGCGCGCCTGCGTGTGCGTGGTCGCAATATTCAGTTTGCCCTGATCAGGCAAATTGTGCTCTCTGGCAACAGACTTAATACTTTCAACTTTTGCCAAAATTTCTCTGGCAATATTAATGATGTCATTTCCAGCTTCGGTCACATGTGTCAGGTGTTTACCACTGCGGCCAAAGATCTGCACGCCAAGCTCATCTTCCAGCATTCTGACTTGTTTGCTGATACCGGGCTGGCTTGTGTAGAGACTTTCTGCAGTGGCGGAAACATTAAGATTATTGTTTAGAACTTCAACAATATAACGAAGCTGCTGTAATTTCATGAGGCTGGCAACCTACCTTGTATTTGTTTGCATATGCAAAATATATATACCTTTGGCGACATTAATTCCATAAAATTTTAGAAAAAACCTGAAAAAGTTCTCAGAAAGACTTCACAATAACGCAAAATTTAACTATTAAGCTATTGTTGTACTTTAGGTTTTCTGCTTTTATAGAGCTCTCTACCCAATTTTTGAGAAATTCTCATCGTGAAACAGCGTAACGATAAAATCGACTTTTCTTCCGTACTGGCTTCGGCTGTTCATGATATGAAAAACTCATTGTCTTTAATGATTCAGACCATTGAAGAACTAGAAAGCACGCTCAGGGAGCATGGTGTCGGCATCAAAGAAGCGGCGTCAATTCATTATGAAGCGGCCAGGTTAAATACCGGACTGATTCAATTACTTTCCTTGTATCGCACGCAATTAGACAACCTGCCCCTGAACTTAGATGAGCACTACATTGATGACTTTATTGATGATGTGATTGCCTATAATCAGAATCACATAAACACCCGGGGCATTGAAGTCAGCATTCAGCAGGAAGACGATCTGCACTGGTATTTTGACCAGGACCTGGTCAATGTATTGGTGAGTGATGTCATCGTTAATGGTATTCGCTACGGCAAGCAAAAGTTACATATTGATGTTGCGGAACAAGACAACTTTTTGCGCATTATTATTGAAGATGATGGCCCGGGTTACCCGGATAATATGTTAGCGATTTCTCAAATTGAGATAAGCCAACTCAACATTGGTACCGGGAGAACCGGACTGGGATTGTTTTTTGCGCGATTGATTGCGGAAGCCCATGTAAATGGTGACAACAAGGGATCGATACATCTTTCAAATGGTGGTTCGTTAGGCGGTGGCGTGTTTACGCTACTACTGCCCTGAATAATTTTGCAAAATCCTTAAATGGGTAGATATGGCTTCCCGATTCACCCAAACGGATCGTAAATGCCGAATCGACGCCATTTTTAAAAGATGAAAAATCAGTTTAACTTGCATGATTTAACTCAGTGCATGTAAAGTATTGAGCAGATTTAGAGTTCCCTCGAACAAGATCATGCTTGCTAAATCGGTAAAGGATCTCAATTTTTTGACGTAAAACCTAAAAAACTGAAGCCTGATGAGCTTTACTGTAAAGTAAGAAAAGGCTTTTCACCCGGCTTTGGTACAGAAAAATATAATGAAAAAAGGCAATTTAGGCACATGATTTTTACTATCGTCATTATTTTAATTGTTGCGCTGCTGGTAATAGCCATCATGATTAATGCTATCCAACAGCACAAAGAAAAGATTGAATCCGAGCGTCGGGTTGAACTGGCTAAACAAAAAACCATTCTTGATGAAACTGAAGACGTGATAATGGCCTCGTCCAATGTTCCCACCTCACCGCAATTGATGCAGATTTTGCAAAAGCGCGTGTTAGGTGCATTGAAGGTGATGCACGAAATGGACCCTAAACAGCCAGGTTTAAAGCAGCGTCTGAGGGATGCTGAACAACGAGTCAAAGACATATCACTGGATGGTAACCAGGGTGACGACCTGATCCAGCTGCCCGATTCAGACAAACAGATTATCGTCTTTATTCAGTGCCTGAAAAAACAACGGGCATTGCTGCGTTCAGAACAAGGTCGCGGTAAAGTGGATACGCAAACCTTTGCCACCGAAGACAAACGCCTGGATAAACTGCAATTAAGAGTCAACATTGAAACCCTGAGTCGTCGTGCCGCTGCGGCCATGAATGCCGGCATGATGGGTTCTGCACGTCAATATCTGGAAAAATCTGTGGCGGCACTCAACGCCTTTCCGATGCAAGATGATTATACCCGGGGTCAAACCGCCCGCATCAAAGAACAACTACTTAACATCCAGGAATCACTCACTAAGGCCAATGCCGAAGACCGCGCCAAACGCGCCGAGCAGGAAAGAGACGAGCTGGACGAATTGTTCGCACCAAAGAAAAAGTGGTGATGTAAAGCCCTCCACTCAAAAACTTTCAGTAAGCATTTTCTTTAGTTCTTTGGCCGACGCAGACAAACTGCTGTTGGCCTTTTCAATTACCCCAACATTACGCCTTAACTGTGGATAATCCAGCGGAATACAGACCAGTTCCTTGCGCTGCATTTGTTGCTGACACAGTGCCGGTACAATCGCCAGACCAAGATTGACTTTGACCATTTCTCCCAACGTATCTAACTGCCATGCTTCAGCAGCTATTGAAGCTTGTATTGCCGACTTTGAAAACGCTTCTTCAAGCCACATGCGAATCGAAGAGCCGCGATTCATCATCACTAACGGGTGATCGACAAGTTCCGACAATTGTATCTGGTCTTTACTGACCAACGGATGATCGGCGTGCATCACTGCGACAAAATTATTTTCGAGCAACGGCACAAAGGCTAACTCAGCAAGATTATCCGGCTCAAATACGATACCCAGTTCAGCCTCACCTTTGATGACGGACGCAATCACGGTTTCCATAACGACATCAATCACATCAATTCTGATATTGGGGAAACGTTGATTAAACGCCTTTAGAACCGGTGGCAGACGTGATGATGCAAAAGAAGGCATTGCAGAGATAGTGATACGTCCCTGTTGCAAGGTAAACATCTCGTTGACGGCTTCAAAAGTGGCGAACCAATCCATCAGTAGTTTTCTGGCCTTGGGGAAAAACGCCTGCCCTTCCGGCGTTAAATCAACATTGCGTGTGGTGCGGCTAAACAAGGTGCCCCCCACTTCAGACTCAAGGTTTTTGATGCAAATACTGAGCGCAGGTTGACTGAGATTGAGACGCTCAGATGCTGAGGCATAACTTTTGGTTGAAGCCAGTTCAACAAAGGCGCGAAGTTGTTTTAGGGTAATGTTCATTTATTTATATTTTAAATTTTTCTTTTAATATATTAAATTTTACAAATCAAACAATGTCAACGATACTTTGTTAACATTTAGTTAACTCAGGAACGAATATGGCAGGTTTTGATAAAGTTGTTAGCAGTTTCGAAGAAGCACTGGATGGTCTGACAGATAATATGACCATCATTGCGGGCGGATTCGGATTGTGTGGCATTCCCGAAGGTGCGATTGCACAAATCCGAAAAATGGGCGTTAGCGGGCTGACCGTTGTGTCTAACAATTGTGGTGTTGACGGCTTCGGATTAGGCGTTTTACTGGAAGATCGCCAGATTAAAAAAATGGTGTCCTCCTACGTGGGTGAAAATGCACTATTTGAACAACAGCTACTGGCTGGTGAATTAGAAGTTGAATTAACACCACAAGGCACGTTAGCAGAAAAAATGCGTGCAGGCGGTGCCGGTATTCCCGCGTTTTATACCGCGACCGGTTACGGCACTCCCGTTGCTGAAGGTAAAGAAACCCGTGAATTTGATGGCCGTGGCTACGTCTTAGAAGAATCCATTACCGGTGACTTTGCGATAGTAAAAGCCTGGAAAGCAGACCGTTACGGCAACTGCGTGTATCGTGACACCGCCATGAATTTTAATCCTATGGCCGCCACCGCAGGCAAAATTACCGTCGTTGAAGTAGAAGAAATCGTAGAGCCAGGGGAAATACCGCCCACTCAAATCCATACGCCTGGCATTTTTGTCAATCGCGTTATCAAAGGCACTTTCGAAAAACGCATTGAGCGCCGTGTAACCCGCAGTCAGGAGCAATAACAATGGCATTAAGCAGAGATCAAATTGCCATGCGCGTGGCAAAAGAATTTAAAGATGGTGACTACGTCAATTTAGGTATTGGTATACCCACTCTGGCGGCAAACTTCGTACCGAATGATATTGAAGTAATGTTGCAGTCAGAAAACGGTTTGCTGGGCATGGGCCCTTACCCTACCGAAGAACAGGTTGATGCAGACATGATCAACGCCGGTAAAGAAACGGTGACAGCCATCACCGGTGCCTCTATTTTCAACTCAGCGGAGAGCTTTGCCATGATCCGTGGTGGTCACGTTGATATCACCGTATTGGGCGCATTTGAAGTTGACGTGAATGGCAATATTGCGTCATGGATGATCCCAGGTAAATTGGTAAAAGGCATGGGTGGCGCAATGGATTTGGTGGCCGGTGCTAAAAATATCATCGTTACAATGACCCACGCCAATAAAAAGGGCGAGTCCAAACTACTGGGAGCCTGCACTCTACCGCTGACCGGTGTAAATTGTATTACCCGAATAATCACCGACCTTGCAGTGCTTGAGGTACACAATGGCGCATTCCATTTGAAAGAACGCGCACCGGGTGTCAGCGTAGATGAGATCCGCGAGAAAACTGCAGGTAAATTAGTCGCTGAAGGCGACATTCCTGAAATGCAGTTTTAATATTAAATCTGTAAGGCGGGAGAACAGAGCGTTAGCCCGCCGCTTCAGTATTGTGATATATTTAGCTCATTAAATTTAAAGTGAGTTACCCCTTTGTTATTCAGCGAATTACCCCTGGATCATCGACTTCAGAAATCAATTCAGATCCAGAATCTGGAAACAGCCACAGATATTCAGGCAAGCGCCATACCTCAGGCACTTTTAGGTAAAGATATTCTTGCGTCTTCGAAAACCGGATCAGGTAAAACTCTGGCCTATTTGATCCCGGCCGTACAGCGCATATACCGGGAAAAAGCCTTCAGTAAACAGGACCCCCGCGTATTGATCGTGGCCCCCACCCGAGAGCTGGCCAAGCAGGTATTGGGCGAACTGAAAAAGCTGTTGCCTCCGCAAGCCGGTAAACCGGTATTGCTGATTGGTGGAGAGAACTTTAACGATCAGGTAAAGCTATTAAAACGCTACCCCAACTTTGTTATTGGCACACCTGGCCGGATAGCCGACCACATCGAAGACAAAAGCTTGTTTCTGGATGGCCTGGAGTTACTCATTTTAGATGAAGCAGACCGCATTCTGGATTTAGGATTCAGTAGTCAACTGACAATTATTGATCAGGCTGCTAATCACAGAAAACGTCAAACCATGTTGTTTTCAGCCACTTTTGATAATGCTGATTTAGCGCAGATATCTGAGTTGGTGCTCAAAGCACCACATCGCATTACCCTGGACAATCAGCACATTGCTCACAGTGATATTGAACAGTCTTTTTATTTTGCGGATCATATTGAGCACAAAGAAGCCCTGCTAAAACACTTTATCAAGGAACAGGCAATTCGCAGTCAGATTATTCTGTTTACCGCAACCCGGGCAGACACCGATCGGGTTGCCAACCTGCTTAATGAAGAAGGACTGAGCAGCCTGGCGATTAACGGCGAAATGTTGCAAAGTCAGCGCAATCAAATTATGTCTGACTTTTCCAACAATAAAGCACAAATCCTCGTCACCACCGATCTGGCCTCCAGAGGCCTGGATATTCCCTCTGTGAGCCTGGTCATCAACATGGACTTACCTATTAAAGCGACTGAGTATGTTCACCGTGTAGGACGTACAGGGCGAGCCGGTGCGAAGGGTCAGGCCATATCCCTGGTCAGCAAAAAAGACTGGAAGAGTTTTGTTTTGCTGAAGCAGTTTCTTGCCGATGAGCCTCAATTTAAAACGGTTGAAGGATTGGAAGCTAAATTTAAGGGGCTGTCCGCTAAACCAACTAAACCAGGAGCGAAGAACACCCAGAAAAGTGATGATGGGGCTGATGCTTCACCCTGGCAAAAAGCCAAACGCAAGAAAAAATTTAATGCACTTGCCGGTGACGATGTAGGACATTTACCAATGAAGAAAAAGCGTAATTCTGAAGAGTAATCTTCAACCATAAAAAAACCGGGAAGCTCCCGGTTTTTTTAAATTTTGATATCTTTTAAAGTGCTTTTTCCAGTTCAGGTAGCACTTCAAACAGATCCCCCACCAGACCGTAATCAGCCACCTGGAAGATTGGCGCTTCTTCGTCTTTGTTGATAGCAACAATAACTTTAGAATCTTTCATACCGGCAAGGTGCTGAATAGCGCCGGAAATACCAACGGCAATGTACAGTTGCGGTGCGACGATTTTCCCCGTCTGCCCCACCTGCATATCGTTGGGTACAAAACCCGCGTCAACCGCTGCACGTGATGCACCAATGGCAGCACCTAACTTATCAGCGATACCGTTAAGCAAGGCAAAATTCTCGCCATTTTGCATACCGCGACCACCGGAGATAATCACCTCAGCAGCGGTTAATTCCGGTCTTTCTGATTTGGTCAGTTCCTGAGATACAAAATGCGCTTTGTCTGAAGCTGGTAAGGCTGCAATGCTGATCACTTCAGCGCTGCCATCAGCGGTAACCGCATCGAACGCAGAAGCCCGGACAGTAATTACTTTGATTGTGTCTTCCGATTGGACCGTCGCGATGGCGTTGCCAGCATAAATCGGACGCACGAAGGTATCCGCACCTTCAACTGCAATAATGTCTGAAATTTGTGCCACGTCCAGCAACGCTGCTACGCGGGGTAAAAAGTTTTTACCTGTTGTGGTTGCCGCAGCAATAACATGACTGTAATCGCTCGCCATGCTCAATACCAAAGCACTGACATTTTCTGCGAGTTGCTCTTTATAAATCCCATCATCTACATGGATTACTTTAGACACACCTGCCAGTTTCGCTGCATCTTGTGCGATTGCGCCACACTCATTACCCGCCACTAAAACATGAACATCGTCACCCATGGCCTTTGCAGCAGTGATCATTTTGGCTGTTTCTGCTTTTAAATGAACGTTATCGTGTTCTGCGTAAACTAATACTGTCATTTAAATCACCTTTGCTTCTGATTTTAATTTTGCTACCAACTCAGCTACATCTGCCACTTTAATACCACCTTCACGTGTAGCCGGAGGCGTGACTTTCAACACCTTGACTTTGGAAGTCAAATCAACACCAAAATCACCCGCAGGTTTAACGTCCAGTGGTTTGCGCTTGGCTTTCATAATGTTAGGCAGTTTGGCATAGCGCGGTTCATTCAATCGCAGGTCGGTGGTTACCACCGCAGGTAAGCTTAAATCAACAGTTTGCAAGCCACCGTCAACTTCACGGGTTACCTTAACCTTACCGTCAGCCACAATGACTTCTGATGCAAACGTGCCCTGGGGCATGTCGGTCAATGCAGCTAACATCTGACCGGTTTGATTATTGTCGGAATCAATCGCCTGTTTACCTAAGATAACCAGTTCAGGCTGTTCTTCTTCTACGACTTTAGCCAGCAGTTTCGCCACCTGAAGTGAATCCAGATTTTCATCTGTTTCGATTTGAATACCGCGATCAGCACCCAGTGCCAACGCTGTGCGTATCGTTTCCTGGCAGCTTTTATCACCGATAGAAACCACAACAATCTCAGTAGCAATGCCTTTTTCCTGAAGCCTGACCGCTTCTTCCACCGCGATCTCACAGAAAGGATTGATTGACATTTTAGTGTTACTTAAATCAACGCCAGTATTGTCAGCTTTCACTCTGACTTTAACGTTGTAGTCGATAACACGTTTTACCGGGACTAGTATTTTCATTTCGACCTCGTTGTTTTATTTGCGTCTGAACAGATTAAGTCAGGCGCGTGTAGGATACAAATTACATCTGCTGCTTTTTTTGTTGGAATCGAAATGTACTTACTGTTAACGTAAACGTCAACTTATTGTTAATATATTATTAACTCGCTCTCCGCGAATTTTGTACACATTTTTAGACCAGCAGTTATAGTGCTTCTGATAGAACATCATTACACACTGTGATACTGACCAACCTGAGGAGGAATAATGGAACGCGAATCGATGGAATTTGACGTTGTCATCGTTGGTGCCGGACCCGCCGGACTTGCAGCCGCCTGTAAACTGATGCAACAGGCTAACGAAGCGCAACAAGAATTAATGGTCTGCGTCGTTGAGAAAGGCTCAGAAGTCGGTGCCCATATTCTTTCCGGTGCAGTTTTAGAGACCAAAGCCCTGGACGAATTGTTTCCGGACTGGGCAGATAAAGGCGCGCCCATTAACACGAAAGTAACAGAAGACCATATTTATTATCTTAAGAACGAAAAGTCTGCCACTAAACTACCAGGCTTCATGACGCCCAAAACTATGCATAATGAGGGCAATTATATTGTCAGCATGGGCAATGTTTGCCGCTGGCTGGCGGAACAGGCGGAAAGTTTAGGGGTTGAGATCTTTCCGGGTTTTGCAGCTTCTGACGTGTTGTATCACGAAGATGGCAGTGTGGCCGGCATCGTTACCGGTGATATGGGGATCAGTGTTGCGGGAGAAGAAAAAGATTCCTATATGCCTGGTATGGAACTACGCGCCAAATATACCATCTTTGCCGAAGGGTGCCGTGGTCATTTGGGCAAACAGATAATTGAAAAGTACCAACTGGACGCTGGTAAGTCGCCGCAGCACTATGCTATTGGATTCAAAGAAATTTGGGACATCCCGGCTGAGCAGCACCAGGAAGGCCTGGTGGTTCACTCGGCAGGCTGGCCGTTAACAGATACCTCTGGCGGTGCCTATTTGTATCATGCAGAAAACAATCAGGTACTGGTAGGACTGATTGTGGATTTGAGCTATGAGAATCCCCACCTCAGTCCTTTTGATGAATTTCAGCGGATGAAACATCACCCGGTGTTTAAGCAATACCTGGACGGTGGAACACGCGTGAGTTATGGCGCCAGAGCGATTGCTAAAGGTGGCTTAAACTCATTGCCTAAAATGCATTTTCCCGGCGGTTTTTTGGCGGGCTGTAATGCTGGTACCCTCAATTTTTCCAAAATTAAAGGCAATCACGCCGCGATGAAATCCGGAACCTTGATCGCCGAAACTATCTTTGCTGAACTGCAAAACGATGCGGAATCTGCAGGTAAAGACTTAACCGAACTTACAACACGTTTCGAAGCATCATGGCTTTATGACGAATTGTGTAAAGCGCGTAATTTCGGCCCTGCTATTCACAAATACGGCACCTTTATTGGCGGCGCATTTAACACCCTGGAACAAAACTGGTTAGGCGGAAAGTTCCCGGTCACCATAAAAGACAATAAGGCGGACTACGCCACACTTAAAGAGGCGAAGGACTGCAAGCCATTCAATTACCCTAAACCCGATGGTAAGTTGAGCTTCGACAAATTGTCTTCTGTGTACCTATCCAATACGAATCACGAGGAAGATCAACCCTGTCACCTTAAATTAAAAGATGCAGATATCCCGCTCAAATCTAATCTGCCACTTTTCGATGAACCGGCACAACGTTATTGTCCTGCTGGTGTTTATGAAATTGTTGAAAATGAATCTGGTGAAAAACAGTTTCAAATTAACGCTCAAAATTGCGTTCATTGCAAAACCTGTGACATAAAAGATCCTCAGCAAAATATCACCTGGACCGTCCCGGAAGGCGCCGGGGGCCCCAATTATCCAAACATGTAATACGGTAAATTAAGAGTAGCCTGTACGGGCTGCTCTTAGATTTAAATGGAGCATTAAACTTACCAAATCTACAAATTGTGCCTTCTGTCCCACATTTTCTTTAATTCCTACGCTGTGATTTCGGCAACCTTTAAATTAATTTGACATCCCTGCATTAATTTATAAATTTAAGATTGATTCTTTGCCTCTGTTAATGGTAATTTCAAACCAAATCAATGAGTAAAATAAGTTTCAATAGGAAAGCAGCATGAACGAATTTCTCAAAACACTTACGCATGGAAGAAAGCTACAAGGCGCAGTTAAAGAGCTTTCAATTCAGGAACTGGAAGAAATAGTTGTTAAACTTAGAAACATAATCGAGACCAGAAAGCAAAAAGAATCGGAGAAGCAGGCAGCGGAAAAGGAGAAACTGGATAAGATTGCTGAAATTCAAAAGCAATTACAGGATGCCGGAATTACCTTTGAAGATTTAGCGTCAAATAATGCGATTCCAAGTTCTAAGCGTGTTGGTCAAAAAAGACCAATCAAATACTCCTATACCGACAGCGATGGCGAAGTGCATAACTGGACGGGTATTGGTCGTATGCCGCTGGTGTTCGCAGAACAGTTAAAAAAAGGTAAATCGCTGGAAGATTTTAGCATTAATTAATATTTGCCCTCCGGGCCTGGTTTCAGTTCACGAGTAATTCAGGCTCGTGACTGGACCAAAATGCTAATACCCGCTTTCGAACTCGTTTAATTAATTCCTCTTCAGCCCTACCCTTGTATGAAATGCGTTAAACTCAATGTGTGCAATTTCATTTTGTTACATTTAATCTCTTGTGTTTTTAAATTTAAAAAAAGATATTCGAATTATCTGAATTGGTTCACAATTTAAAAACTCTTTAATTGTTTCATTTTAGGTTTGGATTAACTTAGCCAATCGACTAAAGTTAAATCAAAGAAATTAAATTCGACCTGCCATGCAAACGCAATTAGAACAAGCAATAGAAGCCATCTCTCAAGTTGTCCTGGGCAAAAAACATCAAATCAAACTGGCATTAACCTGCTTGTTAGCAAAGGGCCACCTACTGATAGAAGATTTGCCCGGTATGGGTAAAACCAGTTTGTCGCAGGCTATTGCCAGCACTATCGGCCTGGAGTTCAACCGGGTTCAATTTACCTCGGATTTAATGCCTGCTGATATTATCGGTATTAGCATTTTTGACAATACCAGTAAGGAGTTTGCTTTTCACAAAGGCCCCTTGTTTTCGCAAATGTTATTGGCCGACGAAATAAATCGGGCCAGCCCTAAGACCCAAAGCGCCTTGCTGGAAGCGATGGAGGAACATCAGGTGAGTGTCGATGGCACAACCTGGCCACTGCCTAATCCTTTTTTTGTGATAGCAACCCAAAATCCACTGCACCAGTCGGGTACCTACCCCTTGCCAGAATCGCAATTAGACCGTTTTTTTATGCGCATACAACTTGGTTATCCCGACTGGCAATCAGAGCGACAAATGCTGATGGAACTAACCAGCCACTCGACTATGCCTCCCAAAACCATTATCGACACAACACAATTTTTGGACATTCAAAGCCAGATACCAAAAATCAATACATCAGCGGCCGTCATCGACTATATTTTGCGTCTGGTGACCTTTAGCAGAGAATCGGAAGAGTTTCCCAACCCCCTCTCCCCCAGAGCCAGTAAAGCTATCCTGCTGGCAGCAAAAGCATGGGCTTTTTTATCTTCCAGGGACTATGTAATACCGGAGGATGTTCAGGCCGTGCTACCGTCAGTGGCGGAACATCGCCTGAGAAGCAGCTTTAGCTCCGCCAATGCCGCAGATAACCTGTCTAACAAGTTGATGGAATCTGTTGATACGCTGGCGGCCTGAGACGAAACATGATGTTAAAACTGGGTAGCTGGTGGAATCGCAGACTAGAGCGTTGGTTAAACAACCGCATTCCCGACGACCGAAGGTTTCAAATGAACATGAGTAATGTGTTCATCTTTCCTTCAAAATTTGGTATCGCTTTTTGTTTGTTGTGTGGTTTGTTGTTTATACTAGGTACAAACTACCGCAATAATCTGATGTTGCTGTTAGCCTATTTTTTACTGGCCATATTTCTGGTGACCTTATTAAACAGTTACGCCAATTTTGCCCGGCTAAAAGTGCAACTGGGTAAAGTGAAACCAGCCTATGCCGGTAGCGAATGCGCGTTGCCACTGTGGCTGGGTGAAAATGATAAAAAAGCGATTGCCGCCCTGAATTGCCACGGTCGATTACACTTTCGGCTTTGGCAACAACCGGTACAACGTTCAATTGAATCTGAACAATACAGTAACCCGGTTGTTATTCTCGTAGAAACCCGGCGACGCGGGTATTTTACTCCCCCCAGAATCACCATTGAAAGCTATTACCCAATAGGGCTTTTTCGATGTTGGACCCATTTGCGATTTAAAGCGCAAATTTTGGTGTATCCAAACCCCATTCCGTGCGATTTACGTACCGAAAGCCGCACTACCACAGATGAGGACGGTGCGCAGCTCAGCACATCAATAGGCAATACTGATTTTGATTCACTAAAGCCCTACACGCCCGGTGAGTCGTTAAACCGGGTTGCCTGGAAGTTAGTGGCAAAAGGTCAGGAGATGATGACCAAACAATTTGCGGATGCAAATCACGCTGCGATATGGCTAGATCTGAAAAATTATCTGACCGACGATCTGGAATTGGCAATTAGTCAGCTAACCTGGTTAGCGATTGATTTATCGCAGAGACAGGCCTGTTTTGGGTTGCGTCTCGGGCAGACTGAGGTAGCACCGGATACCGGCAACAGCCATCTGGAAACCTGTCTGGAGAAACTTTCTCTTTATTCTCCAAACGGACAAGCGAAGGCGGAGTACCAGCCTTGAAACGCACAGCCAACACAGCACACCTGATACTCAGTATTAACCTGTTATTACTGACTTTAACCCTATTTGAACCCATTATGTTTTGGGTATCGATACTCGTATTAGTCAGTGTGTTGATTCGGATTGCGCTGTTTTTAGAATGGCACAAGCACCTCCCTAAAACCTCCACGATTAATTTGTTGGCATTGTTATCCGCACTGGTACTGGCCTATACAGGTTGGCACCTGGGATTATTACTCAGTATGGTGAATTTGCTGGTAATGTCCGGTGCATTAAAATTAATGATGATGCGCAAAGTCAGAGATTTTTTAATTCTGGCCCTGGTACAGATTTTCATTATTGGCTGTGGCTTTATCTTCAATCAGGGAATTTTCTACGCACTGATTTATGTGTCTCAATTATTTATTATCTTATTATCACTGAGCTTTCATGTAAGTCCTTCTGGCGCTATTCACAAACAAAGCAAACGCATCGGCCTGCTTATGCTCCAGGCCTTTCCAATTGCAGTACTGTTGTTCTTAGTTTTACCGCAAATTGGCCCTTTGTGGAAAATGCCCGGTAATAAGGGTGCAAAAACCGGGATTTCGGACACCATTACCCCTGGCGATTTTGCGCAATTATCGATGTCAGATGATCTGGTATTCCGGGCCGCCTTTGAAAGCGACATTCCGGATAAGCAGGCACTGTATTGGCGTACTCTGGTCTATGAGGCATTTGACGGAAAAAGCTGGTCGGTATCCAGACATCGCGCCAGAGAAAAAGAACGAATGGAAGCCGGGAATTACAATTACAGCCCAGGCCTCTATGGCGCCAGCCTGCAATACGACGTCATCATGGAGCCCAGTCATCAGAACTGGCTATACACTCTGGATATACCACGCTCCGACACTGAACAAACCTGGTTTAGTCACGACTACCAGTTGCAGAGCCGTATTCTGGTCACCAGCAAATTTAAATACAGTGTGCGCTCTTTTACTGAAATGCCGCTCAATTTCACGCCCTACTACACTGATACCAATATCAACCTGATGCTACCTCAACGCTATAACCCGGAAACGCAAAGCTGGGTAGCGGCACTTCGCGCCAGATATCCTGATGATCAGGCATTTATAGAGGTAGTCGAAGCTTTCTTCGTCCGTGAGAAGTTCTCATATACCTTAAAACCCAGGGCCATGTTATTAAATCCGGTAGACGAATTTCTGTTCCAGTATCAGGCCGGGTTCTGCTCACACTATGCCAGCGCCTACGCTTATATTATGCGCCTTGCAGGCATTCCGGCCCGTTTAGTGGGTGGTTATCAAGGCGGGGAAGCACGGGAGAACAATTACATCAGCGTGTATCAATACGATGCTCATGCCTGGGTTGAAATCTATTTGCCTGACCGGGGTTGGATCCGCAAAGATCCAACGGCACTGGTTTCACCGGAGCGTATCAGTTTGGGTTTAGAAAGTGCAGTAGCCCATGAAAACTCATTTCTGGAAGATTCACCCATGTCGCTAGCAAAACTAAAGAGCATTGCTATTTTTAATCGGCTGCGCTTGTTAATGGCTGATGTGGATTTTTTTTGGAGTAGCTGGGTACTGGGCTTTGATCAACAAAGGCAATTTACCCTGTTTAAAATGTTGGCAGGCAAACTCACTACCGGCAGAGTGGTTGCCATAAGCCTGGCTACGCTAACGTTGATCTGTGCACTGTTGTTGATATTCAATTATCGGGTTTGGCTACCTAAAATAGAAAACCGACACCTGCACTTATACAATCAGGCATTGAAGACATTAAGTCGCCATGGCCTGAATCGCTTACCACAGGAAGGGCCTGATAGTTTTCAGAGTCGAATTCACGGTCGAATTTCAGAACAATGCGCAGAGGATTTCAGGCACATCACCAAACTTTTTATTTTCCATGAATACGCCCCATCCAGCGAAACCAATCCGGATCGCTTGCCGGAACTGAAAATCGCAGTGAACTCGTTTAAGCGGCGTTACCGGTTTTCAATAAAATAAGTATAAAACGCCGACAGACTTTGGCATTGTACATCCGCTTCAGTGAAGTTTTGCGCCCTGGAATGAGGATTCGGAATTGCCACGCAAGGTATTCCTGCTGCCACCGCCGCATTGACGCCGTGTTCAGTGTCCTCAATCGCAATACAATCTGACGCCGACAGGTTCATTTTTTGCAAAGCTTTGAGATAGACATCCGGAGCGGGTTTATTGCTTGGCACTTCCTCACCGGTAGTAATGTATTCAATGTATTGCGTGAAGTTATTACCTGATACTGAGCGTTCAATTGCAAAGCGCTCTGAACCCGACACAATAGCCATTCGGATGCCAAGACTGGCAAAATTTTTCATGATCCGGTTGGCGCCGGGCATTGCCGGAAAACAATGGTTCTTTAAATATTGCTGGGTATTTTCGCGTTTTTGCGCAATGAGTTGTTGTGGCTCCCAGTCAAGCCCAAACTGCTCGATGATATAAGCAGCATTTACATCAGCGGGGATACCGACACAATGTAAGGTGTTCATTTCTTCGGTGAACAGTTCCGGACTTAGCCCTGTGGTCTCTAGCCAGATTTGATAATGCACGAGTTCTGAATCCACCAGTGTACCATCGTGATCAAATAACACGGCTTTGACATTTTTTAGATCCAAATTATTTCTCCTGTTTTTTTAAGTGCACGGTGATCTCGTCCCGGTTGTGATACAGATGTTTCGCTGACAGTTCCAGTTTACCCGGCAGCACTTCGGCGATGATAGCCAGACATTCCAGCACGGACTCGAAACGTTTTTTCATTGGTAATTTCAGATTAAACATGGCTTCTCTGCACCAGTCGTCGGATACCCATTGCGCCATAAGACGGGCCACTTTTTGTGGTTGCTCAATCATATCGCACACCAGCCAATGAATATTTTTCTTGCGGGGTTTAAATTTAAAACCATCTTCCTGAAAGTGAGCCACTTGCCCACTGTCCATCAATGACTCAGCCATCAAGCCATTATCCACGGCCTGCACAAACATCCCCCGGCGCACCAACTGATAAGTCCATCCTCCAGGGCAAGCCCCCAGGTCTACCGCATTTAATCCGGCCCTGAGCCGTTCTTCGCGCTCTTTTTCCGGAATAAAGGTTAAGAAAGCTTCGTCTAATTTTAGCGTTGAGCGGCTGGGTGATTCTGCCGGAAACTTAAGGCGCATGATACCGCCGGGTAATGGACTGATATTGTTCATTGGGGTTATACCCAGATAACATCCGGTACTTTTAACGAAAAAAGCAAAGAGGCAGGTCAGTCCCTTGCTTTCCTGGTACAACTTGTGCTGTTTTAAAGCTTGCCTCAACGGCACAGTAAATTTACGGCAGAAACGAGACAACTCTTTCCCGTCTTCAGTATCAGGGTGCTCAACCCGGACTTCAGAAATCACCGGTAACTCAGCAAAGGAATCGGTTAAATCAGACAACCTGTCGTCTTTTGACAAATTGTCGTAATGCGCCAACACCTGGAGCCATTGCCGGGTAAAAATCAGTTGCGTTAATGCCAACCGTTTAAATAGTGGTTGCAAAGACTGAGGACACTCAAACAGATAAAAGCCTGACAATCGTTCAGCTTTAAAATAGCCATAAAAACCATGCTCGGCGGCACGAGTCTGTAACTCCAACCCGGCATCAGCTTCAAAACCCGGACGGCAATAACCTAAAATCTGTGAAGCCACTATTGATATCCTTTGTTAATTGCCGCCAACATCACCGCCCAACCGGCAATAAACAACAAACCTCCCAGCGGAGTAATGGGACCGAACCATTTAATGCCACTGAGAGATAACGCATACAAGCTACCGGAAAAACACACTATGCCGGCCAACATCAGACTTGCGGACCATGTCCATAAGTGATGAGGAAAAAGCTTAGCCAAAATCACAATCAATATCAGAGCCAGTGCATGGAAAAACTGATACTCAACGCCGGTCGAAAAGGCACTTAACAAATTTTCAGGTAATTTCTGTTTCAGACCATGAGCGGCAAATGCGCCTAAAATCACAGAAAGCATGGCCAGTGCGGCCCCCAGTAATAAAAATAGTTTCATCATTCTAACTTCTTGCTAATGTGTTCTTGATAAATTGACAGGCCTGAGCAACGGCAAACTGCATATTTTCCTGCCAGCTTACGCCACTACTCCTGGTGGTTTTAAAACTGTGCTCACCTGCCGGAATAAAGGTTACCATCAGGCTATCAGGTAATCTGTAGCTTTCAATTTCTTCGGGTTTACCGAACGGATCTCTTTCGCCCTGCAACACCAACAGAGGTTTAGAGATAGAGCTCAGGTGTTCTGTTCTGATTTTTTCCGATTTACCTGGTGGATGAAAGGGATAACCGAAACAAATGCCCCCTAATGCCGGGGATGCTTGCAGTACATGACTGGCCACCCTGCCCCCCATAGATTTTCCACCAATAAAAAGTGGCAATTCACCGGACTCAACGAACTGCGCATTAAACTGCTCTATCAACTTCGGCAATCTCTCCGGAGGACGACGTCGACCGAGCCTTTTCATCTCCGTCATATAATCAAAATCAAACAGAGTACATTTTACGCCAGCCGATTCGAACAGTGTTTTGCATTGCTGCATAAAATCGCTCTCCATGCCCTGACCGGCACCATGAGCCAAAATGAGTTGAGCAATGTAAGCCAAACCCTAGTCCTCGCTAACTTGTTCTAACATCCAGTCTTTGAATGCCTGAATTTTACCCAGCTCGGCATGGGATTGCCTGCACACCAAATAATAGGCCTTTTGCGTTTCAACCCGTTCTTCAAATGGACAAATCAAACGACCTAATGCAATTTCCGGACGCGCCAGGGCGCTGTCAACAAGTGCGATACCCTGTCCCAGCGCAGCCGCCTGCAAAATTAACATTGTATGGCTGAAAATAGGCCCCTGATTCACATTCACGCCCAAAATATTAAAGTGTCTGATCCATTGCTTCCAAAACTCTCTGGATGTGTCGTGCAGTAATTGATGGTGTTTTAAGTCATCAAGCTTATCTAATGGTTTATCCCCCTGAAATAGCATAGGCGAACAAACCGGTGTCAAATACTCAGCATACAGTTTATCAGCCTGCAGACCACTCCAACGACCTCTGCCATAATAAATCGCCAGGTCTACATCATCGGTTAGAAAGCCATCATCTGAGTCAACCGCTTTGATCCGAACATCTATATCCGGGTTTTTAGCAGAAAAATCCGAAAGCTTAGGTACCAGCCATTGCACTGCAAAACTTGGTGGTAAAGCGACGGTTATGGACCCTTTTGCCCCCATTGCATGTAATCGTTTTGTGGCTTCGTACAGCGAGGCAAAGACTTCTTTGATATCCAGGTAATAGCTTTGGCCGATCTCGGTTAATAATAAGGTGCGATTTTTCCTGATAAACAATTTCATCCCCAGAAACTCTTCCAGCGCTTTGATTTGATGGCTCACTGCAGCCTGAGTGACAAAAAGCTCTTCTGATGCCCGGGTAAAGCTCAAATGTCTGGCTGCAGCTTCAAATGCTTTCAACGCGTTCAGTGGCGGTAATCTTTCGTTCATAATCAGGTATTTTTCGTCATAGAAAGTTCATAAATTAAAGATTGCAAGTAAAATTTAGAGGGAAAGCCTCCAACATCCGCATTTGCATTAGTTTTTCTAATGCACTTGGCATATTTTTTCTCGTTTTTAGTTAGTCAAAAAAACATCTATAGTACGCACATCAGCTAAAAACCTTTATTTTACAAGGCTTTTGTAAAATACAAGTAAACAAAACTGATAAACAAAGTGTCTTTTTTACATTATTTTAACTTTAGGTGAATTCTATGAAAAACTTTAAAAACTTAATTACAATCTGTCTATCTACTTTTGTCTTTTCAGCGACTGTTGCTGCTAATGACGTTACTATCGAAACGGTAGAAATTCAAACAGAGATCGCTGACAGTATTCAACTGGCGGTTGCTGAAATCAATGTGCCCGCAGTTGAGAATGCGGCTAAACTACAACTGGAAGAAATGACTTTCAAACAAAATGTAGAACAATTTTTGGCATTGGCCAGATTCAACGAAGAGACGCAAAGCATTTCCACACAAATCATCGCTGAATAACAGCGCAGATTTTACGAATTTAAGGCAATTTGCCTAAAGCTTTCGTTTATTGGACACTCATTGCTCCTGCACAGCGCAGGAGCAACTGATTGCCTGACTACCTTAATCTTTCCCTACGCCAAAAAATCAAGCCGTAATCAATGGCTGAAATCCTTTGACTAATTCATCCAGTTGTTTCATCTGCAATAAATAAGGTTCCAGCTTATCCAACGGTAATGCACAAGGTCCATCACATTTGGCATTTTCCGGATCCGGATGCGACTCAATAAACAAGCCTGCCAGACCTAAAGCCATGCCTGAACGTGCTAACTGCGCTGCCTGTGCCCGACGGCCATCTGCTGAGTCACTGCGACCTCCAGGACGCTGCAGTGCATGAGTCGCATCAAAAATAACCGGTGCCACTGCTCTCATATCATCCATACCCAACATATCTACAACCAGATTGTTGTAACCAAAACACGATCCGCGTTCACATAGAATGATCTTTTCATTGCCCGCTTCTAAAAACTTATTGATGATATGGCGCATTTCATGTGGTGCCAAAAACTGGGGTTTCTTTACGTTAATCACGGCATTCGTTTTTGCCATCGCTACCACCAGGTCTGTCTGTCTGGCCAGGAATGCCGGTAACTGTATAACGTCTGCAACTTCCGCAACCGGTTGCGCCTGATGAGGCTCATGAACATCAGTAATAACCGGCACATCAAACTGCTGTTTGATTTCTTCAAAAATCTTTAAACCTTCATCCATACCCGGACCACGAAAAGAATGCACTGACGAGCGGTTGGCCTTATCAAACGAGGCTTTGAAAACGTAGGGGATGTTGAGCTTTGTAGTCACTTCTTTATAACGCTCTGCGATGGTAAGAGCCAGGTCACGCGACTCCAGTACATTCATACCACCAAATAAAACAAATGGCAGAGCATTGTTAACTTCGACTCCAGAGACAGAAATCGTATGCAAATTATTCATTTATTCTCCGAACAAAAAACCTGAAAAGTTAATCTCTAATCCCGTTAACTAGTTACCGGGATGTTTATACCAATAATATGGCAAGTGGGCTTGATAATGAAAACAAAAATCCCCGGACATTGCCGGGGATTTTTTTAGTAAATTGCCTGACGCAGGCATAATCGAAAAATGTCTGGCTTACCAGCCAGTAATTTCGCGCAATGCTTTGCCAATGTCAGCCAGAGAACGAACGGTTTTAACACCAGCCGCTTCAAGTGCTGCAAATTTATCGTCTGCTGTACCTTTACCGCCCGCGATGATCGCACCAGCATGGCCCATACGCTTACCAGGAGGAGCCGTTACACCTGCAATGTAAGACACTACCGGCTTAGTAACGTTTTCCTTGATAAAGGCAGCCGCTTCTTCTTCAGCAGTACCACCAATCTCACCGATCATAACGATAGCTTCAGTACCGTCATCATCCTGGAACATTTGCAGGATATCGATAAAGTTAGAACCAGGAATAGGATCACCACCGATACCTACACAGGTAGACTGTCCAAAGCCTTCGTCAGTAGTTTGCTTAACCGCTTCATAGGTTAAGGTACCAGAACGAGAAACAATACCAACTTTACCAGGTAAGTGGATGTGGCCAGGCATGATACCAATCTTACATTCACCCGGAGTGATTACACCTGGGCAGTTAGGACCAATCATGCGTACGCCTTTCTGGTTTACGTATTCTTTTACGTAAAGCATATCCAGCGTAGGAATTCCTTCAGTGATACATACGATCAGCTCGATACCGGCATCTGCAGCTTCGATGATAGAGTCTTTACAGAAAGGAGCAGGTACGTAGATAACGGTTGCTGTTGCACCAGTTGCTTCTACTGCTTCACGGACTGTATTGAAGACCGGAAGACCCAGGTGTTCAGTACCACCTTTGCCAGGTGTAACACCACCGACCATTTGTGTACCGTAGGCAATCGCTTGCTCAGAGTGGAAAGTACCCTGACCACCAGTGAAGCCCTGACAGATAACTTTAGTATCTTTATTAATTAATACAGACATTATTTGCCCTCCGCTGCTTTAACTACTTGCTGAGCTGCGTCAGTCAGACTTGTTGCAGCAATAATATCCAAACCAGAGTTTGCCAGAACATCGCGGCCCAGGTCTGCATTAGTCCCTTCTAAACGAACCACTACTGGTACGGTAACGCCAACTTCTTTAACGGCACCGATAATACCTTCAGCGATCATGTCACAACGCACGATACCACCAAAGATATTAACCAAAACGGCTTTTACATTATCATCAGACAAGATGATTTTGAATGCTTCAGCAACGCGCTCTTTTGTAGCACCGCCACCAACATCCAGAAAGTTTGCAGGCTTGCCACCGTGCAGGTTTACGATATCCATGGTACCCATTGCAAGGCCAGCACCGTTAACCATACAACCTACGTTACCGTCTAGTGCAACATAGTTCAGCTCCCACTGTGCAGCATGAGCTTCACGCGCATCTTCCTGAGATGGATCGTGCATGTCTTTCAACTTAGGTTGACGGTACATCGCATTGCTATCAATACCTACTTTGGCGTCAAGACAGTGCAGGTCGCCATCAGTTTTAACAACCAAAGGATTGATTTCGATCAGCGCTACGTCCAGGTCTTCAAACATTTTAGCCAGACCCATGAAGATCTTGGTAAATTGTTTGATTTGTACGCCCTGCAGACCCAGTTTGAAGGCCATTTCACGCGCCTGATAAGGCTGCGGACCAACCAGCGGATCGATTTCCGCTTTTAAGATTTTTTCTGGTGTTTCTTCAGCAACAGTTTCAATGTCAACACCACCTTCAGTTGAAGCCATGAATACAACGCGACGTGTACCACGATCAACTACTGCACCCAGATACAACTCATCAGCAATATCAGTGCATGATTCTACTAAGATTTTGCTAACCGGCTGACCATTTTCGTCAGTCTGAAAAGTAACCAGGTTTTGGCCTAACCACTTCTGAGCAAATTCTTTGATTTCGTCTTTACTTTTAACCAGCTTTACACCGCCAGCTTTACCGCGACCACCGGCATGGACCTGACATTTGACAACCCACTCGTTGCCACCAATGCTATCGGCAGCTTCAGCAGCAGCCTGAGGAGTGTCGGTTGCATAACCTTCTGAGACGGGTAAGCCATATTCTTTAAATAGCTGTTTACCCTGATATTCATGCAAATTCATGGTGAAATTTCCGTGATTATTTAAAAAACGTCGACTAAATCGACCTGAAATAAGTTGTCAGTGTGCATCCTGCACCAATAAAGTAATGCCGTCAGAGACGGCAATACTTCCTTATACATCCAACAGTAAGCGTGTCGGGTCTTCCAGCATCTCTTTAACTGTGACCAGGAAGCCGACTGACTCTTTACCATCGATGATTCTGTGGTCATAAGACAACGCCAGATACATCATAGGAAGAATCTCTACTTTGCCGTCCACTGCCATAGGTCTGTCCTGAATTTTGTGCATCCCTAAAATAGCGCTTTGTGGTGGGTTAATGATAGGCGTAGACATTAATGAACCAAATACACCGCCATTGGTAATTGTGAAATTACCGCCGGTTAATTCATCCATGGTTAACTTACCATCACGGCCTTTAAGTGCCAGACTCTTGATCCCTTTCTCGATACCTGCCAGACCTAACTGGTCGCAGTCTTTCAATACCGGAGTCACGAGCCCGCGAGGTGTAGAAACTGCAATAGAAACATCAAAGTAATTATGATAACAAATGTCGTCACCATCAATTGAAGCGTTGACTTCTGGATAACGCTTCAGCGCTTCCGTTACAGCTTTTACATAGAAGGACATAAAGCCAAGACGGATACCGTGCTTTTCTTCAAATACCGTTTGGTATTTCTTACGCAGATCCATGATGGGTTTCATGTTTACTTCGTTGAACGTGGTTAACATCGCTGTTGAGTTTTTAGCTTCCAACAAACGATTTGCAATAGTTTTGCGCAGACGTGTCATGGGAACGCGCTTTTCTGTGCGCTCAGCCAAAGAAGCAGCGGCAGGTTCTGCTGCAGCAGCCGCAGGAGCTGGCGCGGCACTGGCACCTTTGAGGTGTTTCTCTACATCTTCTTTGGTGATGCGGCCATTTTTGCCTGATCCTTTAATTTTTGCAGGATCTATGTCTTTTTCAGCTAATAAACGACGCACTGAAGGGCTGAGCACTTCATCATCTGAGTCGCTTTCTTCAGCTGCAGGGGCTGGCGCAGCAGCTCCGGCACCGGCGGCGAACTTAGCAATAACCTGCTCTGCGGTTACGGTATCACCTTCATTGTGCAGGATTTCTGAAATCGAACCATCTGCTGGCGCGACAACTTCCAACACCACTTTATCCGTTTCAATATCTACCAGATTTTGATCACGAGATACGGCCTCGCCTGGTTGTACATGCCAGGTTGCTATTGTTGCATCTGCTACCGATTCAGGTAACACCGGTACTTTAATATCCACTGATTCACCTTTTGCGCTTTCGTCTGAATTAGATTGTGCTTTGCTTTCCGTTTTTGCGGAACTGTCTGAGCTGTCAGCTGCACCGGCTCCCACCAAAGCAATGACTTGCTCGGCAAGAACAGTTTCACCTTCCGGGCTGCTAATTTCAGTGATAACACCGTCTTCCGGTGCAACCACTTCTAAAACCACTTTGTCAGTCTCAATATCAACCAGGTTTTGGTCGCGAGACACTTTATCACCTACTTTAACGTGCCAGGTGGCTATCGTTGCATCAGCCACTGATTCCGGCAATACGGGAACTTTAATTTCAATGCTCATTTTAATCCTTGTTTAACTCGATTGCCTCTTCAACCAACTTCTTCTGTTGTTGATTGTGGACTGATAAATAACCGACAGCCGGCGCAGATGACGCTGCGCGACCCGCGTAGGTAACCTTGGCACCTTTGGGAATGGAATCCCAGAAATGGTGTTGACTACAGTACCAGGCTCCCTGATTTTGAGGTTCTTCCTGACACCATACCCAGTCTTTGACATGCTTGTAACGCTGTACCACTTTTTCAATTTCGGCATGAGGAAACGGGTAAAGCTGCTCAATACGAATAATCGCCACATCGCTAATTTCATTTTTGCGACGATAGTCTAACAAATCGTAGTAGACCTTACCTGAACACATGACGACACGCTTGACGTTAGCAGGCTTAAGGTCGTCAATCTCATCTATGACATTGTGGAAAACACCGGCCGACAATTCTTCCAAAGAAGATACCGCCTGAGGGTGACGTAACAATGACTTAGGAGACATAACGATCAGTGGACGACGCATCGGGCGGACAGCCTGACGACGCAACATATTGTATACCTGAGCCGGCGTTGAGGGCACACACACTTGCCAGTTGTGGTCGGCACACAATTGTAAAAATCGTTCCAGTCTGGCTGAACTGTGCTCTGGTCCCTGACCTTCATATCCATGTGGTAACAACAAAGTCAAACCACACAGACGACCCCACTTGTGCTCACCTGAACTTAAAAATTGGTCGATGACCACCTGCGCACCATTGGCAAAATCACCAAATTGCGCTTCCCAAATGGTCAGTGTGCCCGGTTCAGCTGTTGCGTATCCGAACTCAAACGCCATAACCGCTTCTTCGGAAAGTACAGAGTCGTAGATTTCAAACACGCCCTGTTCATCAGCAATATGCTGCAGTGGAGTGTGTTCTGCACCATCTGCCTGATTATGCATAACGGCATGACGATGGAAGAAGGTACCGCGTCCGGCATCCTGACCGGTGAAACGAATGTCGGTTTTGGCTTCAACTAACGTTGCATAAGCCAGGGTTTCAGCAGCTCCCCAGTCTAAGGACTTTTCGCCCTTCATCATGGACAGCCTGTCCATGTAGAGTTTATTAACGCGGGACTGGAGCTTAAAGCTATCAGGTATCGCACAGACTTTTTCACCGAGTTGTTTCAGCTTCTCGATACTGACGCTACCGTCATAGGGTACATCCCAGTCATGGCCGATGTAAGGGGTCCAGTCTACCGAGTGTTCTGTCATAGGACGCCACTCTTCAACCACACAAGCACCGTGGTCCAGCGCAGCGCGGTATTCAGCCACCAGTTTGTCTACATCGTGTTCTGACAGCACGCCTTCGGTAACCAGTTGATCAGCATAAATCTGACGTGGCACCGGATGCTTACGAATCTTCTGATACATCAACGGCTGAGTTGCATTCGGCTCATCAGCTTCGTTGTGACCATGGCGGCGATAACAGACCAAATCAATAACCACATCACGCTTGAAGGTGTTGCGATAATCCAACGCCATTTTAGAGACGAACATGACAGCTTCAGGGTCGTCAGAGTTAACGTGGAATATCGGTGCCTGAACCATTTTTGCAATATCGGTACAGTATTGTGTTGAACGGGTATCTTCGGTTTTAGAGGTAGTGAAACCCACCTGATTGTTAACCACAATTCGAACTGTGCCACCCACCTGAAAACCGCGGGTTTGGGACATATTGAAAGTTTCCTGCACCACCCCCTGACCGGCAATCGCAGAATCACCATGAATGGTAATCGGCAAACACATGGAGCCATCACTGCAACCACGTCTGTCGAGTCTGGCACGTACAGATCCCATAACAACCGGGTTAACAATTTCTAAGTGTGACGGATTAAAAGCCAGTGCCAGATGCACAGCACCACCCGGTGTTGCGAAATCTGAAGAGTAACCAGCGTGATATTTTACGTCACCTGAACCGAGGGACTCATCGTGTAAACCGGAAAACTCATCGAAAAGTACTGAAGGATTTTTACCCAGTACGTTAACTAATACGTTGAGTCGGCCACGGTGCGCCATACCTATCACGACTTCTTTAGAGCCTGCTGCGCCGGCTTGCGTGATCAGGGTTTTGATCATAGGTACCAGCGAATCACCACCTTCCAGTGAGAAACGTTTGGCCCCTGGGAATTTAGCACCAAGATACTTTTCCATACCATCGGCGGCGATCAGTCCCTTGAGAACATTAATTTTTTGCTCTCTGGCCAGATCGGGTTTCGCTTGTGCCGCTTCCAGGTATTGCTGAATCCAACGTTTCTCTTCGGTGTTGGTAATGTGCATATACTCTGCACCGATAGAGCCGCAATAGGTACGGTTAAGAGATTTAAACAACTCACCCAGGGACATTTTTTCTTGTCCCACGGCATAGGAGCCTATGTTGAATACGGTGTCGAAATCTTTTTCAGAAAGGTTATGGTGGGAAAGTTCAAGGTCTCTGACTCGCTCTTGCTGCCATAAACCTAGTGGGTCAAGGTTTGCATGTTGATGACCGCGAAATCGGTATGCGTTGATAAGTTGCAACACCTTAACCTGTTTCAGGTCCCCGGCTTCACCTGCTGGTGCCCCTACTGGCGCTCTGCCAGCCAGCCCCAATGCAGCCATTTTTTTAAACTCGTCTCGGACAAGACTATGACGCGTTTCAATTGAAACACCATCTACTTTTGGCAGTTTGTCAAACGTGCTTCGCCACTCATCTGAAACGCTTTGTGGATCTTCCAGGTACGCTTCATAAAGTTCTTCAACGTAAGCAGCGTTACCACCAGCCATATGGGAAGAATCCCACCACGCTTTCATGACGCTTTCGTGCATTACCGTCCCTTCATCGTATTCATTTTCAACAGGTCTTTTTCAAGACCAACAAAGTACCAATAAAAAAATAGCCAACCTACTTGTGATTGGCTATTTAGTAATCAAAATAAAACGCAATTAACGTTTATTAAAACTAAACAGCCCGTTGCAAAAGCATGGATTTAATTTTACCAATGGCTTTTGTTGGGTTCAGCCCTTTAGGACATACATTGACACAGTTCATAATGCCATGACACCGGAATACACTAAATGCATCATCCAGGTCATTCAGTCTCTCTTCAGTTGCCGTGTCACGACTATCGGCTAAAAAGCGATAGGCATGTAGCAGACCTGCAGGGCCAATGAACTTATCTGGGTTCCACCAAAATGACGGACAAGAAGTTGAACAACAGGCACACAAAATACACTCGTAAAGGCCATCAAGCTCTTCACGCTCTTCTGGTGACTGCAGGTGTTCTCTGGCTGGCGGCTGTTTCGAGTCGTTGATTAGAAACGGTTTTACCTTCTCGTACTGAGTGTAAAACTGAGTCATATCAATCACCAGGTCACGTATAACTGGCAAACCGGGTAAAGGTCTGACAACGATCTTGCCTTTTCCTAACGCGGACAGAGGCGTAATACAGGCCAAACCGTTTTTACCGTTCATATTAACGCCATCAGAGCCACATACCCCTTCACGGCAAGAACGACGAAAAGATAGTGTAGGATCTTTTTCTTTTAAAGCCAGCAGTGCATCAAGCACCATCATATCCTGGCCTTCCTCAACCTCAAGCTGATAGTCCTGCATCCTGGGCGCATTATCAACATCAGGATTGTAACGATAAACTGAAATTTCTCTTATCATTGCAGTGCTCCTTAGTATGTCCGCGTCTTAGGTGGAAATGCTTCACGCGTCTTGGGCGTCATATTAACATCACGCTTGCGCATAGATTCGGTCTCCGGGATATAAACAGAGTGACACAACCAATTCTCATCGTCGCGATCCGGGAAGTCGAATCGGCTATGAGCGCCTCGGCTTTCTGTACGGAAATTCGCAGCTACCGCAGTTGCATAGGCAGTTTCCATCAGGTTATCCAATTCCAGACATTCAATACGCTGAGTATTAAACTCGGTGCTCTTATCGTCCAGTCTGGCGTGTTGCAGGCGCTCGCGAATTTCTTTTAATTCGTTGAGACCAGTTGCCATGGCGTCACCTTCACGGAACACTGAGAAGTTTAGCTGCATACATTGCTGCATGTCTTTCTTGATTTGAACCGGATCTTCACCCTTGCCAATTTCGGAAGATTCCCAACGATTAAAGCGCGCCAGCGCGGCATCCAAATCAGACTCAGAAGCTTCGCGAGAACTGTCGATTTCGTTCAGGGCCTCACCCAGGTGTAATCCTGTCGCGCGACCGAACACCACCAAATCAAGTAGTGAGTTACCACCCAGACGGTTTGCACCATGTACTGATACACAGGCAATCTCACCACAAGCAAATAAACCTTTAACTACTTGCTCACTGCCATCCGGTGCCACCGTCAGACATTGACCATCAACATTAGTTGGTATACCGCCCATCATGTAGTGACAGGTTGGGATTACCGGAATAGGTTCTTTAACCGGATCGACATGCGCGAAGGTACGGGACAACTCCAGAATGCCGGGCAGACGTGATTCAAGTACGTCTTTGCCGAGGTGATCCAGCTTCAATTTAATGTGTGTACCCCATGGGCCCTCACAACCGCGGCCTTCGCGGATTTCGGTCATCATGGAACGCGCTACAACGTCACGACCCGCAAGGTCTTTGGCGTTAGGTGCATAACGCTCCATAAAGCGCTCGCCATCTTTATTCAACAGATAACCACCCTCACCACGACAGCCCTCTGTTACCAGCGTACCGGCTCCCGCGATACCCGTTGGGTGGAATTGCCACATTTCCATATCTTGCAAACAAACGCCTGCGCGCAACGCCATACCAACACCATCACCCGTGTTAATGTGAGCATTTGTGGTTGAGGCATAAATACGACCAGCACCACCAGTAGCCAGCACCACAGCGCGAGACTTGAAGTAAACGACTTCACCGGTTTCAATATCAATCGCCGTACAGCCGACAACATCACCGTCCTGGTTTTTTACCAGGTCCAGTGCATACCATTCGCTGAACACTTTTGTTTTGTTTTTAACATTTTGCTGATAGAGCAAATGCAGCAGAGCATGACCAGTTCGGTCAGCTGCAGCAGCAGTACGAGCGCCCTGCTCGCCGCCGAAATTTTTAGACTGTCCGCCAAAAGGACGTTGGTAAATTTTGCCGTTTTCAAAACGAGAAAATGGCAAACCCATGTTTTCCATTTCAATAATGGCTTCCGGACCAGTTTTACACATATATTCGATAGCGTCCTGATCACCAATGTAATCAGACCCTTTAACCGTATCATACATGTGCCATTCCCAGTTATCGTCGTGGGCATTACCCAATGCTACGGTAATACCACCCTGAGCGGAAACGGTGTGAGAACGCGTTGGAAAAACTTTAGACAAAAGTGCACAAGACTTGCCTGACTGAGAAATTTGTAAAGCGGCTCTCATTCCGGCACCACCGGCACCGATTACTACCGCGTCAAATTCATGAACTGCAACTTTCACTTACACACCCCACAAGACGAACAAACCGACTGCTACATAGGCGAATGCAATCAGGTTTAAAAGAAACTGGATAACGGCTCTGACATTGTGTGGTTTTACATAGTCAGTTAACACCTGCCACAAACCGATACGCACGTGGATCATCACGGAAACCAGTGCAGCAAGCGTGAATACTTTCACAGCCAGATTGGAGAACAAACCAGACCAGACCTCGTAGGTCACCGTCGGTGTAGAAACGAAAAACCACAGCATAAATATGCTGTATGCCAAAATTACGATTGCGGTGGTACGCAAAGAGACGAAATCTTGCACACCATCTCTTTTGATACTTGCCTGATTAGTTACCATATCACTACTCCCATCACGACAGTCAGCGCTATCCACAGGCCAATAATAAATTTAGCACTGTTATTACCTGACTCTAATTCTTCGAAATGTCCCATATCCATAAACATATGACGGACACCGCCAAGAATATGATAAGTCAATGCTGACACTGTGCCGATAACCAATAACTTACCAATAACGCCATTCATCAATTCAGTGACAGAGGCAAAGCTTTCAGCTGAAGTTAATGAACTAGCCCATGCTCCAATTACCAGTAACAGTGCGAAGAACAAAGCAACACCTGTTACACGGTGTAAAATTGAAACCAGAGCTGATGGGGGAAAACTAATCGTATTAAGTTCTAAATTTACGGGTCTTTGTTTATTCACGATTTGTCGCCAACCTGGAATGTTTGTGTGTTAACTCTTTTGTAACAACTGTAACAAGTGAGTATCCCACCTTGAATGTCATCACAATTTACATACGTATGTATTTTAAATTGGATTATTTACATTTTATTAACGAAATATGCTTGCAGACCAATAACTTCGCCTGTCTGGCAGATTTACGTTTTCGCACTGAAGTATATCTTTGGGATTCAGGAAATACAATTTTTGTTACGGATCAAAGACGTGATTGTAAAAATTTTGAGCAATGTGATCAAAGTTTCAGAAATATGCATACTTACCGATGAAATACGCATTAAAATTGACTTATACTATCAGGATAAAGTAAAACTACCGTCTACTTTACAAGCCTCGTCCATTTTTGACGAATCAATGAGCACCCCCCTAGAACATTCGAAAGGAGAATTTTTATGGCAGCTGATTCAGCCATATTAAAAGTTGGTGATAAAGAAATAGAACTCCCCGTACTCACGGGCACAGCCGGCAACCCAGTTATAGATGTAAGAAAATTGGGTTCAATCGGGCATTTCACTTTCGACCCAGGTTTTATGGCAACTGGCTCATGCGAATCATCAATTACCTTTATTGATGGTGAAAAAGGTGTGCTATTACACAGAGGTTATTCCATCGAAGAGTTGGCTCGCGACGCAGATTACCTTGAAGTTTGCTACATGCTTTTACACGGCGAAGCGCCGGATGCCGCGACCTACGCGAACTTTAAATCCACAATAACCCGTCATACCATGGTTCATGAAACCATGAACAATTTCTTCCACGGTTTCCGCCCTGATGCGCACCCTATGGCGATGTTATGTGGTACGGTCGGTGCCATGTCTTCGTTTTATCACGATGATCTTGACGTGAGTGACCCGGATAAACGTCTGCGCAGTGCCTATCGACTGGTAGCTAAGATGCCAACCCTGGTAGCAATGGCATACAAATACAACATCGGTCAGCCTTTCGTTTACCCCCGTAATGACCTGTCCTACGCTGAGAACTTCCTGAACATGATGTTCTCCGTACCTGCAGAAGAATACAAAGTGACGCCGGCCGTTGCCAGAGCTGTTGATCGTATTTTTACCCTGCACGCGGATCACGAGCAAAACGCATCAACCTCTACCGTTCGTCTGGCGGGCTCTTCAGGTGCTAATCCTTACGCCTGTATCGCAGCCGGCGTAGCCTCATTGTGGGGTCCTGCTCACGGTGGTGCGAATGAAGCCTGTTTGAACATGTTAGAGAAAATTGGTTCTGTAGAGCGCATTCCTGAGTTTATCGCAAAAGCAAAAGACAAGAACGACCCGTTCCGACTGATGGGCTTCGGTCACCGGGTTTATAAAAACTATGACCCACGTGCAACAGTGATGCGAGAGAGCTGCCACGAAGTATTGGCAGAACTGGACGTGAAAGATCCCTTGTTACAAGTGGCTATGGAGCTTGAAAAAATCGCGCTTGAGGACGAGTATTTCGCATCCAAGAAATTGTTCCCGAACGTCGATTTTTACTCAGGTATTATCCTGAAAGCAATTGGTATTCCTACCAATATGTTTACCTGTATTTTTGCTCTGGCCAGAACCGTTGGTTGGATCTCTCACTGGCATGAAATGCTGGGTCAGGAAGGTCAAAAAATCGGTCGTCCTCGTCAGCTTTATACCGGTGAAGCACAACGTCCATTTACACCAATTAAGAAATAATACGCCTTAATCAGCGTCCTAAAAGCGTCCAATTGGACGCTTTTTTTATGCCTGTTATTTAATAAATCTGTACATTGAATAAGCAATAAACACAAAAAAGCCGCCCTTAAAGGCGGCTACAACTAGAATGAATTCTTATTAAATAGAATTAATAAAACTCTTTCCTGAACTCTACGCCCCAAACTCTTGGGTTGTTGTCAATAACAGTCAGGTTGTTAAAGTCGATGGCACCGCGAAGATTTTCCTCATCGGTGATATTACGACCAAACAAAGTTACCGTGTATTGATCATCAAAGTTCTCGTAACCCACTCTCAAACCTCCTTCGAATTGAGAATCGGTTGTGAATTCAACTGAATCGTATAAAAACAGATTGGTTTCGCCTTGATACACCCAGTCGGTGTAGGCGAAGATTTCACCGCTTTCAATTTCAAATGCGTAACGGGCGGTAAAACTAAAGTTGGTTTTTGGTGCCTGAGGGAATGGGTTTCCGTCAACGATTGCCAATCCGTTTGCGTCAGTTTGGTCAACAAGTGTACATTGACCAGCGCCACAACCCGGAGAAACGCGAAGGTTTGGATCGTCGATTTCAGTATCGTTATAGCTGTAACCCGCTGTTAAAGTGAGTCCTTCTGCAGCCAACCAGGTTGCTTCAACTTCAAAACCTTGTCCAATACCTTTGTCAGCATTGATAAGACGAGTGAAGTTACCGTCACCACCGATTGCTGAGAACTGCATATCTTCAACTTCATAGTGGTAAATTGCACCGTTTAAACGCAATACGCGATCCAATAAATCCGCTTTAAAACCGGCTTCAAACGAGGTTACGGTTTCTGAGTCCGCCACAGATGGCGCAGATTCGAAAGCCACGTCACGACCCTGAATGGTAGGGGCACGGAAACCTACCGCAGCACGCGCATAGACACTGACATCACGGCTGATGCTGTGATTAATGGACAAGTCGCCGCTAACCTGGCTATCGTCAACCTGTACATCTGGATAATCCTGGATACTTGCATCGCCAGTTACTAATGCAAAACCGTTAACATTTTGGGATACGACTGTTAATTGTTTTTCATCATTGGTGTAGTTCAGACCAAATGTCACCGTGGTATCGTCGCTGACATCGTAGGCCATTTGTCCAAATAGTGCCCACGACTGGTTGGAGTGGCGGACACGTGTTGCACCAAAAAACCCGTCAATAGAGGTGACATCAAATTCAGCGTCAAACACGTACGCACCAATAGTCCAGTCTAAATCATCCGGGCCGGATTCAACAAAACGCACTTCGTGAGTAAACTGATACAAATCATCGAGCTTATCTTGTGTTACTGCAGTAAAAGGAATAAATCCTGGGAAGGATACTGTTGGTGTTCCAAAATTTGAATATTCGGCATAAGTTAATCCGGCAGGTGCATCGGACTCATCACCAGGAATTACCACACCGCCATCGATATCACCTAATGAGTCACCTTCGGCAACGTTATAGTCGGTGATAGAGGAGAAAGTAATATCGTTGCGCAACTCTTTATCTATGCGCAGAGTTACACCGGTATTCTCATAGTTTTGCGGATTGCGATCTTGTTGACCGTCACCATCCAGATCGGCGTCGTAATATACAACATCACGATCGTAGTTTTGATTGAAATCATTGCTACCCGTAGTTAACGCATTAGCCCGGAAAATAGACGCTGTACCTTCCAGGTCACGACCGTATATTTGCAGTAACACAGAGGTATCACCTAAGCCCGGCTCCCACAATAACTGTCCGCGCCAGGCAAGCTCGTTGAAACCACCCATGGCATCATTTTCGCCAGTCCAGGCATTATCAATCCAGTCACCACGATTTTGCGATAATATCGAGAAACGACCTGACAGATTATCCGATAAACCACCACCTACAGCGGCTTCCAGGTTTGCGGTGCTCATGGAACCTAAAGATGCTTCAACAAAAGCCTCAAATTCCTGAGTAGGTTTGCGGGTATCAAACTTAACGATACCAGCGGTCGTGTTTCGACCAAACAAACTGCCCTGAGGACCGCGCAATACTTCCACTTGCTCGATATCAAACAATGGAAAGCTTTTCAGGATAACGTTTTCTTTTACTACATCATCCATCACGATAGAAACTGGTTGTGATGCGGCCAGGTCAAAGTCGGTATTACCTAAACCACGCAAGTAAAAGCGCGGGGCAACACGGCCATTTGATGATTCAGCATTCAAACCAGGCGCTCTTGCCGCCAGTGAAAGAATGTCATCACCGCCAGAAAAGATAGCTTCAAATTTCTCGCCATTCAGCGCAGAGATAGAGATTGGAACGTCCTGAATGCTCTGGGTTCTCTTTTGGGCTTTAACAGTAATGGTTTCTAAACCACTGTTGTCTTCAGCTTCCTGTTCCTGTGCCTGAGCACCGAGTGAAAGAAGCGCGCACTGAAGTGCGACTGCAATAGCTGATTTTTTTATCATGTTGCTGTGTCCTAGAGTGTGTTAAATCAGTTAAGTCAGTGTTTTTTTTATTATTCTATTCTAATTATAATACTTGTTGCAGATATTTTAGATTAAAACTTTATAAACAGAGTGGTTTTATAGCCAATTGTTTAAAATTGCGACTGCAACCGTCAATCTATGCCCTAATTGAATGACTTCACGGAGTGTCGCAAGTATTGACTAGTTGGTCAAGAAGCGATTAATTTGTGCATTTAGCACGCGAAATTTGTGCTGAATAGTAGAATTTTCAGGCGACAGTAACCTTAGCACTGTCGCCCGGGCAGGCTTACCGCTTGCTATTGAGTAAGGCTTTTTTCTCAGAATCTGACAGAAATGCGGCATGAACGCCATTTTCCTGTACCTGACGCAACTGTTGGTCAGTTAATCCAATAACGCTTTTAGCAACCTGATATTCGTGTGGTAAATCGATATTAGATACTGCCGGATCGTCAGTATTCAGGCTCACCACAATGCCATTTTCCATAAAGGTAGGCATAGGGCTGTCTTTTACCGCTTTTACCGTTGCAGTTTGATAATTTGAAGTAGGACAAGATTCAACGGAAATGCCATTTTTTGCCATATATTCCATTAACTTTGGATCCTGTGTCGCCGCTACACCATGCCCAATTCTCGTCGCACCTAACATTTCAATGGCATTCCACACGCTTTGTGGGCCATCTGCCTCTCCGGCGTGAACAGTAATACTCCACCCGGCGTCACGACCTTTTTTGAAATGCTCTTTATACAAATGTGCCGGGAAGTTGATTTCATCACCTGCCAGATCCAGGGCGACTATCTTTTCCTTGTGCGCCAATAAGGACTCCAGTTCCGCCATACAGGTTTCCGCACCAAACGTTCGGCTTAAGATACCAATCAGGTTTGCTTTAACTCCGGTATCCTTTTCGCCGGCTCTGACCCCATCGACAACAGCAGCCACAACATCGGCCATATTAAGGTTGTGATTCATCGCCATATAATAAGGAGAAAAACGCAGTTCTACATAATCGATACCCTGACGTTTGGCATCTAACATGTTCTCGTAGGCTACGGTGTAACAGTCATCAATTGATGCGAGCACAGAAACGCCGTAATCCAGTTTTTGTAAGAATGCCAACAAATCGCTGGTTTGATCCTGGATTTGTGTTAGGGGAATGAGAGCTTCCAGCGAGTTTACGGGCAATTCAATGCCGTTTTTGTTGGCCAAACGCCAGATTGTTTCAGGCAGAATGTTACCGTCAAGATGACGATGCAAATCCACCAAAGGAAGATCCGGATTTATCATTTTTATATCTCAGATTTAATTACGGGGTGAGAAACGTTAATTGAGTTGTAGCTTCTCTGCAACTAAAACTGCCTGAGTTCGGTTATTGACTTCCAATTTTTTGAAGATTGCACTGATATGCGCCTTCACTGTGGCTTCAGTAATATTCAAATCAAAGGCAATTTGTTTATTTAACATACCACCTTGCAGATGTTTTAATACCTGGAACTGTTTCGGTGTTAGTTCTGCCATTCTGGCAGCAATATCAATGTCTTCCCTTTCGACTTTGATGAGATTGTCTCTGAATCCTTCAGGTAACCAATTAGCTCCACCCAATATTGACTGGATCGCGGCTGCTGTATCCGCTGATGGTGTGGTTTTAGGAATGAACCCTCTGGCACCAAATGCCATTACTTTAGAGACCACAATTGGCGAGTCGCTGGCAGAAACAACTGCCACCGGCACGTCGGGAAAGTCTTCAGTAATGCGAATAACACCATAAAAGTCTTCACTGCCTGGCATATGTAAATCCAGCAATACGAGGTCAATATCTTTGTTCTGCTCTAACAAAGAAATGGTCTCATCCAGTGTTCCGGCTTGTATAATTTCCAGGTCTTTTATTAAAGCCTCTAATGCCGCCGTCAACGCATCTCGAAATAATGGGTGATCATCCGCTACTACAAACTTTGTCATCGTAAACCTTTGATTTTAAACAGCAGTGAAAAGCATTATGGTTCAGTCTACGACTTTAGTCTAATATTTTTAGTTACTGCATTGTTTCTCAAAAAGAAATTGCTCATCATTTATTCATTGAACCCATCAGAAATGTTTTGGCCAGGGTAATTTTGCGCTAAAATACGATTTTTTAGCCGACCTGAAACACACTTGAACAAAGATCTGATTTATTCCAAACCTCACGATAAAGTTGCTGACTTCAAATTTGATCAGGACGTGGTTGCCGTGTTTCCGGACATGATCCAACGCTCGGTCCCAGGTTACAGTACCATAGTTGACAACATAGGCTTGCTGGCACAACAGTTTGCCCAGGATAACAGCACCATCTACGACCTGGGCTGCTCATTGGGAGCGGCCAGTTTATCGGTGAGAAAATACGTAATAGCAAACAACGTAAAAATCGAAGCGATAGACAACAGTCCTGACATGGTAAGTCGCTGCAAGAGTCATTTAGCCGCTTTTAAATCAGAGATTCCGGTTAATGTCGCGCAGGCAGATATTACACAGATAAATATTTCGGACGCTTCTGTGGTCATTCTCAATTTTACCCTGCAGTTTATTCCCCCTGAGCAACGTTATGCTGTGCTCAAAAACATTTTTGACGGACTGTTGCCAGGTGGAATTTTAATCTTGTCAGAAAAAGTGTCTCTGGGCCATTCCACCGCTGATGAAAGCCTCATTGAATTACACCATGAGTTTAAGCGCCGCAATGGATACAGTGAGTTGGAAATCAGTCAAAAACGCACGGCGATCGAAAATATCATGAAACTGGAATCCTTACCGTTTCACCTGAATCGCCTGAAAGATATCGGATTCACCGAGGCGTTGACCTGGTTTCAGTGCTTTAATTTTGCCTCTATGTTGGCAATAAAACCCAAACTTGATTAGAGACAAATTACCATGAAATGGTTTTATCAGTTTTATGAGCAAATCGCTCCCACACCACTAGCGCATTGGCTGGAAACTTTACCTGCCCACTTAGCTAAATGGCACAAAGAGGCATTACACGGTGATTTTAAGAAATGGTGCAAATTGCTGGAACAGCTGCCGGACACCGCGCCGTCTAATATGGACTTGCTCAATGAAGTACGTATCGGCTCTGCGGCTGATATTACTGACTATCAACAAAAACAGATAGCAGGCCTGCTTAAGCAATTTATGCCCTGGCGCAAGGGGCCCTTTTTCATTCATGATATTCATATAGATACAGAGTGGCGCTCTGACTGGAAGTGGGAGCGCATAGCCCCGCATATCAGATCTCTGGCGGGGAAAACTGTGCTGGACGTAGGTTGCGGCAGTGGTTATCACATGTGGCGTATGCTGGCAGATAAACCAGAAATGGTGGTTGGCATAGATCCCACTCAACTGTTTTTGATTCAGTTTCAGGCGATAAAACACTTTGCCCGGAACCAACCCATCCATCTCATTCCTCTGGGGATAGAACAAATGCCAGCACTTAAGGCGTTTGACACGGTATTTTCTATGGGGGTGCTTTATCACAGAAAAAGCCCGTTTGAATTCCTACAACAATTAAAAGATCAACTGAAAATCGGTGGTGAGCTGGTGCTGGAAACCCTGGTTGTACAGGGCGATGAAAACACAGTATTAGTCCCTGGTGAACGTTACGCACAAATGCGCAATGTCTGGTTTATTCCCAGTGTTAAAGCGTTGGAACACTGGATGGCCAGAGCCGGATTTAAAAATATTCGCTGTGTCAACCTGGACGAGACCCGCCTTGACGAGCAACGCCGAACTGACTGGATGACCAGCCATTCACTGCAGGACTTTCTGGATAAAGACGATCTCAGTAAAACCATAGAAGGTTATCCCGCTCCGCTTAGGGCCACATTAATCGCCGAACGATAATATCGGGAATAAAAGTGATAGCAACTGCGTGGCTTTGCGCTAAATGTGCGGCTGCGTCACCATGTTTTTGCCTTGTCCTGATCAGCCGATTTCGCGGCAACCCAAAACTCACCGTTATCAGTGGTTTCTTTTTTCCAAAAAGGCGCCTGAGTTTTTAAATAGTCCATAATAAATTCACAGGCGTCAAAAGCATCACCACGATGCGCACTGGTAACGATCACTAACACTATTTGTTCAGCAAGCGATAACTGCCCTACCCGATGAATTACTGTTGCCGCCTGCAGCTGCCATCGCTCACTCGCTTGCTGCACTATGTCATTGAGGGCTTTTTCAGTCATACCGGGATAGTGTTCCAGTTTTAATCCGGTGACATTGCGACCGTCATTAAAGTCACGTACCAGCCCGACAAAAGACACCACAGCCCCCGCCTCAGCCTTCCCCGCTAACACGGCCTGATATTCATGCTCAAGAGAAAAGTCGGCTTCCTGTATCCGCACAGTAAATTTGGTCAAACTATCCTCCGGTTACAGGCGGGAAAAATGCCACTTCATCACCACTGTTCAGGGATACCTGATCATGACTAATGGTTTGATTGACCGCAGCCAGTGCAGTGTCACTAACTAATAATTCAGACCACAGAGGTGATTTTTTACCTAACATGGCGCGCAATTCAGCCACAGTTTGCGGATAGTCATCCAATTGCAATTTATCGCATTGCAGTTGTTCTCGTAATTGCGCAAAAAATAATACGGTTATCATTCCGGCACCTCGCCCACTTTGCTGTGCTGCCAATTACCAGTTTTCCCGCCAGTTTTACTGTTCACCATAATATCTGAGATGATCATTTCCGGGTCTACGGCTTTACACATATCAAACAAGGTTAAACAGGCTACTGATACTGCCGTTAACGCTTCCATTTCCACCCCGGTTTTACCAGCCAGTTTACACAGAGCTTTAACTTTAATTTGATGGCGTATTGGATCAGGCTCAAAATCCACCTGTACTGTGCTCAACATCAGCGGATGACACAAAGGGATTAAGTCTGCACACTTTTTAGCGGCCTGAATACCGGCGATTCGCGCCACGGCTAAAACATCGCCTTTGGCATGCTCACCAGCAACAATCAGCTCAAATGTCGCTGGTGACATACTCACTTTACCTGTGGCTACTGCGGCGCGCTGGGTTATCGCTTTTTCAGTGACATCCACCATCGCGGCCTCACCCTTTTGATTGATATGGGTTAAACCCGGCGAGCTGTTATTTGCAACGTTTTTCATATTAATTAGTTAAATGACCGACAAAATTACAGGGCTTGTGAGTGCCATCCAGCTGTTCTTTCAGGATGCCGTGCCAGCCAGTTTTGCAAGCCCCCGTTGATCCTGGTAAACAAAAAATCGCCGTCTTATTAGCGATACCTGCAAAGGCTCTGGACTGTACCGTAGAAGTACCGATTTCCTGATAGGAAATATGCCTGAACAATTCACCAAAACCTTCGATATCTTTGTCAAACAGGACACTTAAGGCTTCAGGCGTGGTATCTCTGCCGGTAAATCCGGTTCCACCTGTACTAATCACCACATGAATATTATCTGCCGCTATCCAGCGGGACAGGATTTCTCTCAATCGATATTTATCGTCAATCACTATGGCCTTTTCTATCAGTGCATGACCGGCTTCGGTAACAGCCTCTGCTAAATAACGACCTGAGGTATCCGTTTCTTCTGTGCGCGTATCTGACACAGTTAATATCGCGATATTGAGTTTTTGTTCAGAGGCAGACATTGGATTCTATTTACTCCTGTTAAGTTTAGCCACCCAGCATTGCCAGGTTTTTTGTGGCACCGGTAAAGCCATCCTGTAACCAGTGGCTTACTTCTTTGTCATTGAGCATAGTGGAAATTTTGTGTTGCAGTGCCAGCTGGTCGCCTGAAGCAATTTCTTCCCGCAACGACAGACCTTGTTCGGCGAACAAACACAAATGTAACTTGCCGGTTGCGGATATGCGCAAGCGGTTGCAGCTGTCACAGAAATCTTTGCTGTAAGGCATGATCAGGCCGATCCGTCCGGCGTAATCCGGGTGTTGAAACTCCTGTGCCGGACCCGCTGATTTTCCTCTGACAATCCGTGTCCAACCTTCCTGCAACAATTGCTGTTTCAAAGGTTCACCCGGTACATGATGTTGTTTGAAAAACTGATGACTTAATCCCGTCTCCATCAGTTCAATAAATCTCAGGGTTACCGGGGTATCTTTCAGCCAGGCCTGAAACTGTTTCAGACTTTGTTCATTAACGCCTTTCATTAGTACAGAATTGATTTTAACCGGAATTCCCAACGACGCTGCTTTTTCTACTCCCGCCAAAATGGCTTTGAGTTTGTCGGCTCCGGTAATGGCGTTAAACACATTGGGATCTAACGAATCAATGCTGACATTAATCCCCCCAATTCCGGCATCTTGCCATTCGTCAATGACGTCGGGAAAGCGATAACCATTGGTGGTGATGACGACATTGTCTATTCCAGGAGTTTGCGCGCAGGTAGCAATGATGTCCGGCAAATCTTTGCGCAGTGACGGCTCGCCACCGGTAAGGCGGATTTTGGAAGTACCCAGCTCTGCAAATGCTTGTGCGATGGTCTTTATTTCAGACAGTGACAGGAAATCGCGATCCGAATCACATTGGTAGCCGTCCGGTAAACAATAACTGCACCGGAAATTACAGACATCAGTAATGGATAATCGCAGATAGTGAAATCTGCGACCAAAAGTATCTTCTAACATTGAACACCTTTCCAAATTAAAGCTGGTATTTATCCTTAAATATCAACTTTCGGGAGGCTGTTTGATTTCTCGCCCAACCCGTGTTTTGCGCCGGTGCATCGTGCTCCGGTAAGCAAAACGGCCAGAGTTCCTTATAGCGAATTGCAGCAATAGCCGACGCTACTTAGGTCATCAGGCTCGGAGTTTATCAAGGTGTTCAAGTTACCTCCGGAGCCTCTTAAATTCAATGCCTAATCGTGCATTAATCATAACTAATGGTTACGAGGTGTGAAAAAGATCACAAGGAGTGAAATAAGCCGCAAATGGCGGCGTTTATGCCAGTGCGGCTTTGGCGATACTGTTTATACGAGCAACAATAGACTTCAGACCATTACCCCGCGTCGGGCTGATATGCCGCTCCAGATGATGGCAACCCGTATCACGAGGTATTCATTGTTGGAATTATTAACTTCATTTTTACCCAGCTCTATCATCTGCAGTTTTAAATTGACCTATCGACTCATCGCAGATACGAATAACTCTGTTAAGTTCAGCAAACATTAGCCCTTTGGGTTCACTTTTTTGTGACTCTTCAAGTAAAGATTTAATGTTCTCGTAGAATGGTTTTTCAACGGATAAGGAAGCTGTACAAACAATTTTATCCGCACGATGAAATAAGAACTTCCCTGAAACCCTCAAAGAAACAGGATTACGACGTGTTTCTTTAGCAAAATTATTTAAAAATGATTGCGTCAAAACTGGGTTAAAGGTGTTACATGCGATGTTCTCAATATAAGACATTCCATTAACAGTATCATTTCCATGATGACCTTTCAGACAGTCGATGATTTTGTTCTGTACTTTGGTACAGGTAGCGTCATCAGAGAGTTTCTGGGCGAGTGCATTAAATGCATTATAAAATTGCCCTGGTAATTCTTCACCTCTCCAACTTGGGTTCTCAAGAGAGCCTTGATAAAGACATTCAGGAATTTTACGCAAACCGAATTGGGTAAGCTTATCTTTAACATCTGTTTCCGGAAACTCTATGTACCCCCCATCCACTAAGTAATAGAATTTGGTGCAAAAATTTAACACTTGTTCAGGTGAAGAAAAACGATGTTCAACACAACCGTTATATATATCTAAAAACTTTTTTGACCACGTAGAAAAACTTGTTTCATCAATAAAGTCACGGGGGTAAGTACCAAACAACTCATCTTCAATGGATTGCTCAACGTTAACATAGGGTTCAATCTCTTCTATGATTTGGTCTTTGTTTAGTATGCTAAAGCAGATCAGTTGTTGAACTGAAGAAACTCAGGAATAAAGAGGAACTTTCTTCAATAGAAGTTTTTCAAATTCAATTAACTTTTTATCTTCTTCTTTTAAAGATTCTCCATTCTCTTCTTGATGGATGGAAACTGAATTTTGAAATATTAGCGAAAGAAATTCCCTCTGATTACTCGCTAACATAAACAGGACGTCTGGAGAAAAATTCCATTTTCTAGCCCCAACTGCGAGCACCAACCCCATCATCAAGAACACTCGAACCACGGGTGAAATGTCCTTTTCAGGATTCTGTAGCTTTACAACTGAAAACAATCTATCTAGCTGAATACAAGCAAATTGAATAGTTCTAATATTACTTACTTCAGTTTGCCTACAAAAATGAATGATAGTATCAGCAGCAGCATTTCTCTCGGGGCCTTTCAGTGAAAAAAGATGTTTGCAACCAATATTAGCTATATCTGATGAAGGAAGAGATAATTTAAGAGTTACCCCAACCAACTTCTCTTTTTGGCTTTTGTATTCCGCATCTTTCTTTTCAAACTCATCCTCATTAGCGACCAAAATAACGTGGCACCATTTATTCTCTACAAATCGGTTAATGAAGCCAAGAACTTCGGAAGGTTTAGATGAACTTCGTTCCAAGTCCTCAAAGATTAATAGCCACCCCTTATTCATTCTATTTAACAATTTGCTACGAGCCATTGGACCACCAATCGCTGCAGCAGCACCTGTTAATCCTCCAATAGCCTTATCTTCAGAAGCAAAGGTAGCAACACTACCCAAAAGTCTAGAAAAACTGCCACCACCCAATTCAGATAAATGATGCGACATTTCTGCTATCACTGCATCTTCGATTTGAGTTAAAGACCCTAAACCAAACAAAGAAACAGTCAGAGTCTTTTTATGTTTCTTGCTTTCTAAATAACTTTTTATTAAATGGGACTTACCGGCTCCCCATTCACCACTTAACATCAAGGCGAATTCAGGATTAAGGTCTTTAAGAAAGGCATCCAGAGCCAAAACAACCTCTTCTGAAGTCATTGAGTTCCTTTGGCTAGTTTCAAGCTCTGAATCTGGGACTAAAAGATATTCATTTTCTCTCATTACATTAATCTCACTTTAATATCTAAGGCCAAGCCTCAGCACCTGAAATAGCTGATTATGAGAGAAAAATAAAACTTTGCAGCAACGACATTAAAAATAGCCGCACTATTATGCTGGGATAACATTGAACACCTTTCCAAATTAAAGCAGGTATTTATCCTTAAATATCAACTTTCGGGAGGCTGTTTGATTTCTCGCCCAACCCGTGTTTTGCGCCGGTGCATCGTGCTCCGGTAAGCAAAACGGCCAGAGTTCCTTATAGCGAATTGCAGCAATAGCCAACGCTACTTAGGTCATCAGGCTCGGAGTTTATCAAGGTGTTCAAGTTACCTCCGGAGCCTCTTAAATTCAATGCCTAATCGTGCATTAATCATAACTAATGGTTACGAGGTGTGAAAAAGATCACAAGGAGTGAGATAAGCCGAAAATGGCGGCGTTTATGCCAGTGCGGCTTTGGCGATACTGTTTATACGAGCAACAATAGACTTCAGACCATTACCCCGCGTCGGGCTGATATGCCGCTCCAGATCAAGCTGTTTAAAGTATGCATCAATATCAAATGCCAGAATTTGTTGTGCCGACTTGTTGTTATAGGCCGCCAGCACTAATACCAATAATCCTTTTACGATAACGGCATCGCTGTCCACCAGAAACTCGATGCGTTCCTTGTCACCGGCAATTTCCAACCAAACGTTACTCTGACAGCCCTTAACCAGTCTGTCGGGAGTTTGTAATTCTGCCGGGAAAGCCGGCAAGGCCTTGCCTAAATCGATAATGTACTTGTAGCGCTCTTCCCAGCTGTCAAAAAACGCCAGGTCATCTAATATTTCGTCAGTTGTGGGTAAGCTCATAAGATAGATTTTGAATAGAGATTAAAAAAACAGGCCAGCTTCCAACTGCGCCTCTTCAGACATCATGTCTTTTGACCAGGGCGGATCAAATACCAGGTTAACCTTAACGTCTTTGACATTGGGTACTTTAGCAACGCGATATTTTACATCACTGATTAATACCGGCCCCATTCCGCAGCCAGGTGCAGTCAGCGTCATATCAATATCAACCTTGCCACTGTCCTGGTCAATATCCACTTTATAAATTAGCCCAAGCGACACCAGACTAATGGGTATTTCCGGATCGAAAATAGTATCCAGAGCCTGATTAACCTGAGTTTCGCGGATGTCGTTATGTTCCACAGAATCAAAAGTCAGCTCTTCAGGCTTCATGCCAATGGCATCGGCATCAGTACCATCAATACGCAACATGTTGCCCATCCAGGTAACGGTGTAGTTACCTCCCAGAGCCTGATTAATGGTAACAAATTGATTAGCCGGAATGACCGTTTGATCACCAGAGGGTACGCGTCTCGCCGGACACTCCCGCTGAGTGACCACCATCTTTTTTTGCATCTGGGGATTAACCTACGTTAAAGCTTTCACCGCAGCCACACTCACTGACCACGTTGGGGTTATTAAAGCGAATCTCACCGTTGATACCCACTTTAACGTAATCTATTTCAGTGTCCTGTACCAGCGGAGCCGCATCAGCAGCGATTAACAGCAACAAACCGTTATCCAGCGTTATTTCCAGATCGTTATCTTTTTTAGCATCAACAGCGTCCAGAACATAAGCATAGCCGGAACAGCCGCTCACCTTTGTGCTTAAGCGAATCATCTTGTCCTGATTATTGCCCAACATTTTTGCAAAGTGGGCTTTCGCCGAATCAGTTACGGTTACCAACGATGCCGTTGGATCAAATGTATTTACCGTCATCTTAACTCTCTACATCAACATCATTTTGACTTTCTGCAATGCTTTAAACAGCGCTTCCACATCTTCTACCGTGTTATAGATAGAAAAGGAAGCACGGGCTGTTCCCGGAACCCCTAACCGCTTCATCAATGGTTGTGCGCAATGATCACCGGTTCTGATGGCAATCCCCTGTTTATCCAGTAAAAAGCCGATATCAGCCGGATGCGTACCTTCGATGATGAAGCTAAACACACCTATTTTATTGGGTGCATTGCCCTTAATAATAAGACCATCAACACCTGTGGATAATTCCACCGCTTTTTGCATCAATAGCTGCTCATGAGCCTTTACCGCTTCCAGATCGAGACCACTAAACCAGTCAATGGCAGCTCCCAATCCAACGGCCCCCGCGATATTTGGTGTACCGGCTTCAAGTCGGTTCGGTAACTCACCCCAGGTTGCGCCGTCATAAGTCACAACCGAAATCATTTCGCCACCGGTTTGCCATACGGGCCAGTCAGACAAGATCTCAGCTTTACCCCACAACACACCAATTCCCGTAGGCGCGAATATCTTGTGTCCGGAAAATGCGTAGAAGTCGCAACCTAACGCCTGAACATCAACATCGCCATGAGCAATCCCCTGCGCACCGTCAACCAGTACCAGTGCATTTACCGATTTCGCCATTGGAATTAGTTCATGCAATGGATTTATGGTGCCAAGCGCATTGCTGATATGTGGCATGGCCACCAATCGGGTATTGCCATTCAGCAGCTTCTGAAACGCTGCAACATCCAGCTCACCATCGTCAGTAATGGGGGCGACTTTCAGACTGGCGCCAGAAATTTTACACACCTGTTGCCAGGTGACCAGGTTCGCGTGGTGCTCCATCTCGGTAACGATGACTTCATCACCGGATTTGAGTAACTGCTTAGCGCCATTGGCAACAATATTGATGGCTTCTGTGGTGCCCGCCGTCCAGATCACTTCCTTCTTGTCGTAAGCATTGATAAAACGGGCTACCTTTTCCCGCGCCGCCTCATAGAGTCTGGTGGCTTCATCTGCCAGCGTGTGGGCACCGCGATGTACATTACTGTTGCAATGCGTGTAATAATGACTCAGCGCATCAAGCACAGCCTGCGGCTTTTGCGTTGTCGCAGCATTATCCAGGTACACTAACGGATTGCCGTCTATCTGCCGTTGCAAAATTGGAAATTGCTTTTTTATTTCCGCGGGGTTAAAACTCATGCTTGTGCGGGTTCCTGATTCATTTTGGCAAAGCGTTCCTGCAATTGCGGTCTTAACCATTCAGCCAACGCAGAGTTAGGCATTTCGTCTACCAGGGCATTAATAAACCCAAAGTTCAGCATTACCAGCGCCTGAGACTTACTGACACCACGACTGGTAAGATAGTAAAGCGCCGATTTATCCAACTCTGCCACGGTTGCACCATGGGCACAGCGCACATCATCCGCGTAAATTTCTAATTCAGGTTTAGTATTGATCTGTGCGTTGTCTGTTAACAACAAATTCTTGTTACTTAACTCCGCCAGAGTCTTTTGGGCGTCGCGGTGAATGTGAATTCGACCGTTAAAGGTAGCCGTTGCTTTGTCGCCAACAATACCGCGTACGGTTTCATCCGTGGTGCAATGCCCAATTTCATGTTCAATGCAGGAATGCAAATCGAAGATTTCGCCGGAATCCAACAGATAAACGGCATTGATTTTTGCATGTGCACCTTCGCCGCGATGTATAACATCGACGTCGAGTCGGGACAACTCAGATCCAAACCCCACCAGAGTAGAATTTATCTGAGCGTTGCTTTTCAGTTCAAAATGACTGCCGCCAATGCTCAAGGCTTTGCCAGTTCGCAAACAAAAGCGATAGTGTTCAAGTGCCGCCTTTTCAGCCAAAAAGTACTCGGCAAAACCAGAAAAATAACTTTCCTGCGTGCCGCCCGCTTGTTCAATCACAGTAGCTTTTGCGCCTTCGCCTAAGCGAACCAGCACCCGATGCTGCACATCGATGTCTTGCGTAATTTCATTGACAATGCGCATTGGCTGCTTAATGTCGGCACCTGCCTCCACATCAATCACCAGGCCATTATCTGCCAAAGTATCATTAATTAGCCCAAACAGATGTTTCTTTGGCTTGCAGGCAGAAAATGCCTCAACAGCCCACGCCTGAACTTCAGCATCTGCTTTGCCCAGTTCAACAATACTCAGTCCTTCAGGCAGAGATTGTGTCAGGCCCTGAAAATGGCCATCGATGAAATGCAGTTCAATCGCTTCCAGACCAGCAATAGCAGAAATATCAGCCTGACCTGCATTGGCAGCGCCATTGATAGCGCGCTTTTCCAATGCGCGAACAGAGGTGTATTTCCAGTCTTCAGTTTTGCGCCCTGGCCAGTTTTTTTCCTGCAATAACGCCAGGGCCCCCTGGCGCTTTGCTGTCAGCCAGTCGTTGACTGAATGACTTTTTTCAATCGCGTTGGCTAACCATGCACTCATGCCGTTTCCTCTTCGGCCTGGCGATCATAAGTTTCCAACCAGGCATAGCCTTCGGCTTCCAGTTCATGCGCTAACGAGGCATCGCCACTTTTTACGATCTTGCCGTCTGATAATACGTGTACAAAATCCGGCTTGATATAGTCCAGCAAGCGCTGGTAATGGGTCACAACAATAAAGCTGCGCTGATCGTCACGCTGACTGTTCACCCCTTCAGCTACGACTTTTAAAGCATCAATATCCAGACCTGAATCAGACTCATCCAGGATGCATAATTTCGGCTGTAACAGCAACATCTGCATAATTTCATTACGCTTTTTCTCACCACCAGAGAAACCTTCGTTGACGCCGCGTTTCAGGAAGTCCAATGGCAGGTTTACCTGCTTACAGGCTGCTTTTGCCGCCTTTAAAAAGTCTGCGGAACTCAGCGCGTCTTCGCCGCGCTCTTCACGCGCAGCATCAACAGCGGCTTTCATAAATTCCAGATTACTGACGCCGGGAATTTCTACCGGATACTGGAATGCCAAAAACAATCCGGCGCGGGCGCGCTCTTCGATTTCCAGCTCCAGCAAATCTTCGCCATTTAGCGTTGCATCACCGTCGGTTACTTCATAACCATCACGGCCAGTTAACACGTAGCCAAGGGTACTTTTACCGGCACCATTAGGGCCCATAATGGCATGGACTTCACCCGGTTTAACTTCGAGACTCAAGCCTTTCAGTATCTCTTTATCTTCAACTTTTGCTTTTAAATTTCTGATCTTTAACATTAATTCTTTACCTTGCTGGGACCGCTGGTTTAACCCACCGAGCCTTCTAAACTGATTTCTAACAACTTACCGGCCTCTACAGCGAACTCCATGGGCAGCTCTTTGAAGACCTCTTTACAAAAGCCATTAACAATCATAGATACGGCTTTTTCTGCATCCAGGCCGCGCTGTTGACACAAAAACATTTGCTCATCACTCACTTTTGACGTGGTAGCTTCGTGTTCCACAATGGCGCTGGGGTTACTGCTTTCTACATAGGGAAATGTATGAGCACCACACTGATCACCAATCAGCAACGAATCACACTGCGTAAAGTTCCGGGCCTTTTTGGCACTCTTGTGCATCTGTACCAGGCCACGATAACTGTTGTTACTCTGCGCCGCTGAAATCCCCTTAGAAATAATGGTGGATTTGGTATTTTCACCAATGTGAATCATCTTGGTGCCGGTATCCGCTTGTTGTTTACCACGGGTCAATGCCACAGAGTAGAACTCACCCACACTGTTATCGCCTTTCAATATGCAGCTCGGATATTTCCATGTAATCGCTGAACCGGTTTCCACCTGAGTCCAGGAGATTTTGGCATTGGTGTGGCAAATGCCACGCTTAGTTACAAAGTTGTATATCCCGCCCTTGCCTTCAGCATCACCCGGGTACCAATTCTGTACCGTGGAATATTTGATTTCAGCATCGTCCAGGGCGACTAACTCAACGACCGCAGCATGCAACTGATTTTCGTCTCGTTGCGGTGCCGTGCATCCTTCCAGATAACTGACATAACTCCCTTCATCGGCGACAATCAGTGTGCGTTCAAATTGTCCTGTGTTTTGTTCGTTAATTCTGAAGTAGGTTGATAGCTCCATCGGACAACGCGTGCCTTTTGGAATATAAACAAAGGAACCATCGGTAAATACCGCACAATTCAGCGCAGCGAAATAATTGTCGTGTTGAGGTACGACACGGCCCAGATATTTTTTGACCAGTTCCGGGTATTTGTGCACGGCTTCGGAGATTGGGCAAAAGATAACACCCGCCTCTTCCAGCTTCTCGCGGTAGGTGGTAACCACGGATACCGAATCGAAAACAGCATCAACAGCCACGCCCGCCAGCATTTCCTGCTCGTGCAGTGGAATTCCTAATTTCTCGTATGTTGCCAGTAACTCCGGATCGACTTCGTCCAGAGATTTCGGCTTATCAGCCATACTCTTAGGTGCAGAATAATAAGAAATATTCTGATAGTCGATTTTGGGATAATGCAAATGAGCCCATTCAGGCTCTTCCATTTTTTGCCAGATTCTGAAGGCCTTTAAACGCCAATCTAACATCCACTCAGGCTCACCCTTGATCGTTGAGATGCGACGAATAACGTCTTCATCCAGACCAGGGGCAAAGGTTTCTGATTCAATCGCAGAAACAAATCCCGCTTCATACTCTTTTCTTAACGCGTCTTCTATTTGTTCAGACATACCATCATCTTTAATTTTGCTGACCAAAATACCTTCTCTGAACGCACTTCAGAGAATAACAAGGCATCTGTCCTATTAATGGCGGCAATGGTAAATTACCTGAGTAATTTACTCAAGTATTTCACCCTATTCAGCAGCAACAGTTTGCTGATTTGGCTGTACCTTTTGTTTATGCCTTATATCGCGTAAGCATTTCGCACCAATCTGCAGCAAAAAATTGCACCAACACTAATGATATCCACCCCGCAACTCACCATTTTGGTGCAACACAATATTCCTGTCTTCGTTTAATATCCGCTATCATTAGCCTGTACCCCTTATGTTTTATAGGCTTAAAGTTAAATATCAGATCAGCCGGGCGCTGGCATGGATGTTGAAGCCCTCAGCAATGCAACAACCCATTTAATCAGGAGTATTTGCTATCAAAGCCACATTTTTGAATGACTTTTTAGCAACTCATCAATTACCGGACAATTTTGCCGAAACGGTTTCCCAATGTTTTTTGCCTTTGGCGGAAAAAATAACGAGGGCAATGGCAGAGCACGGCAGCACCTTCTATGTCGCGGTAAACGGTTGCCAGGGTTCAGGAAAATCTACCCTGAGCGCCTTTCTGGGCGAGTGGTTTAGCGCCAGCGGATTAAAGGTTGCGGTACTGTCATTGGATGATTTTTACCATGACAGAAAAACCCGGCAGCAACTGGCAACACAAATCTCGCCGCTGTTGGCCACTCGCGGCGTGCCGGGCACACACAATACTGACCTGATGGCAAGAACACTTCGGGCAATGAGCACGCCAGAAAGCATTCGACTACCGCGTTTCAATAAAGCAACGGATAACCCCTACGCCGAACGAGAATGGCCTGAAGTTACCGGCCCCGTGGATCTGGTTATCATGGAAGGCTGGTGCTGGGGTGTTACTGCACAATCTCCGTTGCAACTGCGTTATCCGGTGAATGCCCTGGAAGCAGAACAGGATGCAAATCTGATATGGCGAAACTGGGTAAATCAACAAATCACAGCACATTACGAACCGCTTTACAGTCTCATGAATTACTGGGTAATGCTAAAGGCTCCAGGATTTGACAATGTGTTTCAATGGCGACTGGAGCAGGAGCAAAAATTATCCGCTAAGATTAAGGATTCTGATAAGAGTCGCGTAATGGATGAATCGGGCATATTGCAGTTTATTCAGTTTTATCAGCGTCTCACTGAGGAATGCCTTAATTCGCTGCCTCAGCGCTGTGATGTGGTGTTTGAACTGGACGACCACAGAAACATTTACGCCACTTCGGGTTTATAGCATATTAATTTGGAGTAAAGCGCCGTGTCCTTAACTACCTTTCTTATCTACACCGACCTTGATGGAACGCTTTTAGACCATGACAGTTACAGTTTTGCGCCAGCGCTAAACACCCTGGAAAAGCTAAAATCTGCCGGCCATTTTATTATTCCCAATACCAGTAAAACCTTTGCAGAGATCGAAGCCTTTCGACGCGAAGCTAAATTGCAAACCCCGTTTATTTTTGAAAATGGCGCAGCAATCGCTATCCCTAAAGACTTTTTCCCGTGGCAACCGCCGGAAACCGTTGAAAAAGATGACATGTGGATAAAGTCGTTCACGCAGGAAAGAGCCCATTGGTTATCGCTAATTCAGCAACACGGACAACACTTTTTTGGCATGTTCAGGGGGTTTTCTCAAATGGATGTTGCCGAAGTGGTGAACTTAACCGGACTAACACCAAAAGATGCGCAGCTTGCCATGCAAAGACATTATGGCGAACCTGTGCACTGGTCAGGCGATGAATACGCCAAAAGAGAATTTTTACACAGTATGCAGGCCGCAGGTGCTACGGTATTGACCGGCGGTCGTTTTACCCACATCTGTGGTGAAACAGATAAGGGCAAAGCCCTGCAATGGCTCACTCAGGTATTCTCACAAGAATGTGAAGAGCAACAATTCACCAGCATCGCACTGGGAGACAGTCAAAACGACAGTGCCATGCTGGAAGCGGCAGATATCGCCATCCAAATAAAATCATTACAACACCCTTTCCCAATAATAAAAAAATCAAAACACCTTTACCAAAGTACCCTCTGCGGACCAGAAGGCTGGTCTGAATGCCTCGAAAAAATCGTCTTCAATCAGGAGTAAAGAACTATGGCAGACTTTTACCAAAACGGTGTTATTACAACACTACACAATCTGGCCGACCGCAGTGCAGAAGATCTCGAAGCCGAGTTAAAAACCTTTAGTCAGACTCGTCCTATGGGCTTGTTACTGCCCTCATTATTTTCCGAACTGGAGGGCGAAGCATTACCCAACATTATTGAAGACATCAGCCAGGTAGACTATCTATCACAGGTGGTTATCGGGCTGGACAGAGCCGATGAATCACAGTACCGCCATGCTCTGCAATTTTTTAAAAAACTGCCGCAACACCATCGCGTGCTGTGGAATGACGGGCCACGCCTTAAGGCCATCGATGCTAAGTTACAAGCGATGGAACTGGCCCCAACAGAACTGGGCAAGGGGCGCAATGTTTGGTACTGCATGGGATACATACTGGCAACAAAAAAAGCAGAATCCATCGGCCTGCATGATTGCGACATTCTGACTTACGACAGAGGTTTATTAGCGCGTCTGCTCTACCCAGTGGCAAACCCCAGATTTAACTACGAATTTAGCAAGGGTTATTATGCCCGCGTTGCCGACGGCAAAATTAATGGTCGCGTATCGCGTTTGTTAGTTACCCCTTTAATTCGCGCCCTGCAACGCGTCTGCGGTCACAATGACTACCTGGAATACATGGACAGTTTCCGCTATCCGTTGGCCGGTGAGTTTTCATTTCGGCGTGACGTATTAAATGATTTGCGCATCCCCAGTGACTGGGGACTGGAAATTGGCACCCTGTCGGAAATGCACCGCAATTATTCTCACAACCGTATCTGTCAGGTAGATATAGCTAAAACTTATGATCATAAGCACCAGGATCTGTCACTGGATAATCAACAAGCCGGCCTGTCTAAAATGTCTATAGATATCGCCAAAGCCTTATTCAGAAAACTGGCCACTCAGGGTGAAAAGTTTGATGCTGGTACCTTCCGTTCGCTAAAAGCTACCTATTACCGTATCGCGCTTGATTTTGTTGAGACTTTCAACAACGATGCCATTATGAATGGGCTTAAGTTTGATATTCATAATGAGGAAAATGCCGTAGAAATGTTTGCACAAAATATCATGACGGCTGGTCAGCACTTTTTGGAAAACCCGATGGAGACGCCCTTTATTCCTACATGGAACCGGGTTGTTAGTGCTGTGCCCGATATTCTCGATGAGATTAAAGAAGCAGTTGAATTAGACTTCAATGAATTTAGTTAAGGAGTCCGGCGATGTCTGAGCTGTTAGAAAATCTAAAACACAAACTGCAACAGCAGCTGGAAGTTATTTACGATGGCATTCCGCTAAACCGTTCTTATGAGACGCTGAGCGAAGAATTACTGGCACTGATGCGTCTGGATAAAGACATCAAACAACCTGGCGTATTTCAAAATAACTGGGATCAACAGGATGTCGTATTGATCACATACGGTGACAGTATCGTCCGGGATGACGAACATCCCTTAAAGACGCTGCGCCATTTTATGGATAAATACTTTGCTGACACCATTAACAGCGTACATATCTTGCCGTTTTTTCCCTATAGTTCCGATGACGGATTTGCAGTCATTGACTATTCCAGCGTCAATGAAGCGCTGGGAGACTGGCAGGATATCGAAGCCATAGCCGGTGATCGGCGCCTTATGGCTGATTTGGTTATTAACCATTGTTCCAGTCGCAGTGCCTGGTTCCAAAACTTTATCCGGGGAGAAGGACCGGGATCAGATTACTTTTTCACGGCGTCGCCTGACGATGACCTTTCTCAGGTTGTTCGACCCCGTACCTCGCCATTATTGCGCGAAACCGAGACAGCAAAAGGGCTGGAACACGTCTGGTGTACCTTTAGTCATGACCAGGTTGACTTTGATTTTCGCAATCCTGATGTGCTTTTGGCGTTTGTCTCTATCATCCGGCAGTATCTTGATTCAGGTGTGCGAATTTTTCGCATGGATGCCGTGGCTTTTTTGTGGAAAATTGCCGGAACTCCCAGCATCAATCTGATGCAGACACATGAGGTGATACGATTATTGCGCTCACTGATTGAGCACAGCCAGCCTGACGCTGTAATTATTACGGAAACCAATATCCCTAACACGCAAAACCTCACCTACTTTGGGAATGCCAACGAGGCACACGCAATATACAATTTTAGTTTGCCGCCACTTTTGGTAAATACCCTGATAACCGGGAACTGTTTGTATCTGAAACGCTGGTTAATGAGCATGCCTCCGGCGCAAAACGGCACCACTTATTTTAATTTTATTGCCTCTCACGACGGCATTGGATTAAGACCCGCCGAAGGGCTGCTTTCAGAGGATGAATTGTCAACCCTGATCAATACCATGAAGCAATTTGGGGGGCGTATTTCGTGGCGCACAACAGAAACCGGTGAGCAAAAAGCTTACGAAATGAATATCGCCTTGTTTGACGCCTTACAAGGTACTACTGACGGGCCCGATAAGTGGGGATTAGAACGCTTTATTTGTGCCCATGCCGTAATGCTGGGCCTGGAGGGCATCCCCGGAATTTACATACACAGTATGCTGGGTACCAACAACGACTATGAGAAGTTGAAAAATACTCACCACAACCGCGCTATCAATCGCAAACGCTGGAACTACGACATGTTAAAGATGGAATTGGGCTCCAGGTTCAATCATCATCACAAAGTGTTAGAGCGCATGAAAGCCCTTATCGATATCAGGACCGCACAAAAAGCCTTTCATCCAAACGCAATACAATTCACCTTGCATCTGGGATTGCAGTTATTTGGTTTTTGGCGTCAAAGCATGGACCGAAGACAGAGTATTTTTTGTATCAGCAATATCACGGATCAACCACAGGTGCTGCGACTGGGCGAATTGAATCTGACGGTCACTGATCGCTGGCGAGATTTAATCAGCGATAGTGAAATTATTGATATTACCGAAGAAATCACATTACAACCCTATCAAACGGTGTGGTTATCAAATCAGACCGGCACCTGATAGCCACAAGACGACTGTTCCGCTAGCCTTGTGCTTATCTGCACAATAAATTAGCGCCTTTTTCAAGGCGCTAATTCATCGAGTTTTCTACGACTCTCCAAATACAATATTGCACCCACATCAGAACGCAGGTATAAAGAGCGGCTCGGTTTTATCGAACCCTCATCCTGTATATAACTGTCAAACATAGGGCGTATTTATCATGTCTGGTTGTAATTCCCCCGGTCTTTTACGTGTTGAACAAGCATTAGTACAACAACTGGATAAGATACTACCTGTACAGGAAACTGAATCCGTTACGCCAGATCAGGCCACCGGTCGGATCATCGCAGAAGATATTATTTCCCCGATGAATGTACCGCCCAGTGACAATTCAGCGATGGACGGCTATGCGCTCAAAGCCAGTGATGCGGGCTCTACTATTCAGATTGTTGCCGCGGTCATGGCGGGACAGGCTTATGTCAATTCTTTGCAACAAGGTGAAGCTGTCAGGATCATGACCGGTGCCCCAGTTCCCCAGGGCGCTGATGCCGTAGTTATGCAGGAAGAGGCAAAAGTGACTGACGATAAACTGGTTTGTTTGAAGACCATCACTGCCGGAGAAAATATCCGTAAAGCCGGCGAAGATATTCAGCGCGACAGTGTTATTTTGCCCAAAGGCACCCGCCTTGCTCCACAACACTTATCGTTACTGGCTTCGGTTGGTATGCGTGATATTCAGGTGTATCGCAAGATAAAAGTGGCCATTATGGCGACCGGTGATGAATTGATTGAACCAGGAAAGGCGTTGCAACCGGGTCAAATTTACGAAAGTAATCGGGTTGGACTGACTGCAATGTTGCGCAAACTGGGGGCCGAAGTCACGGACTTTGGTATCATCCCCGACCAACTGGAAGCCACGCGCAAAGCATTTGCAGAAGCCGCGGCACACAATGACTGGGTTATTAGTTCTGGCGGTGTGTCTGTGGGTGATGCCGATTTTGTCAAACCGGTTTTACAGGAACTTGGCGATATTACGTTCTGGAAAATTGCCATCAAACCAGGTAAACCTTATGCCTTTGGGCGCATTCAAAAAACGCTGTTTTCCGGGCTGCCAGGCAACCCGGTATCCTCTTTCGTAACCCTGTTACAGCTGGTTGTACCGGGCTTGAGAAAGTTAGCCGGTGAAGTTAATCACAATTCATTGGAAATAACCGGCCACCTGGATAAGGACCTTAAACGCAGACCCGGCAGAGCGGAGTTTTTGCGGGCCAGAATGTGGCTGGATGGTGACCAGAATGTTCGGGTTATGCCCGGTAATAAACAGGGCTCCGGTATCATGAATTCCTTTACAGATGCCAACTGTTTTGTGGTCATCGACGCTGACTGCAGTCAACTGGCGAAAAATGCCAAAGTTAAGATTCTGCCATTTGATCCATTGTTAAATTAAATTGAGAACCGCTTGAAATATCGCTCTTTCAGAACCGAGTCACGCTCACTGCTTAAGTTAGCCGGGCCTCTGCTTGTTGCTCAGCTCACACAAATGCTGATGGGTGTCTCTGACACCTTAATGGCAGGTCGCCTGTCTTCTACAGATATGGCCGCCGTAGCCGTTGCATCCAGCTTGTTTTTCCCGGTAATGATCCTGGTTCAGGGTATCATTATGGCATTGCCACCAATCATTTCACGTCTGCATGGTGCTAAAAATCATGCGCCAATCCCGGAAGTCGGCCATCAGGCTCTCTATATCGGACTGGGCCTCAGTTTTTTGGTGTTCATTGCCAGCTTTTATACTTATCAATTCTTTACGCCTTTTAATATGGCGGCCGATCTGCACCGCATCTCGGCCGATTACCTGCAATATGTATTTGTCGCCTTCCCGGCGTTTTGTGTTTATATGGTCTTGCGTCAGTACAGTGAGGGGTTATCCCACACCAAACCCAGTATGGTTATCATGATTGTTGGCCTGATTGTGAACATACCGGCCAACTACGTGTTTATTTATGGCAAATTTGGTGTACCGGCTTTTGGGGGTGCGGGTTGCGGAATAGCCACAGGTCTGGTGTTTGTAGCGATGATGACCTGCAACTGGTTATACGTGAAGTTTTCCAAAGAACTGGCTTTCGCACCATTTTTTAGCCATTCCAGTAAACCGGATATCAGCAAAATTGTCGCTCACTTAAAGATTGGACTTCCCATAGGCCTGGCGTTGTTATTTGAGGTTACCCTGTTTTCAGTGATTGCCTTGTTACTGTCTCCGCTGGGTGCAAAAATTGTGGCTTCTCACCAAATTGCGCTGAACGTATCCGGTGTGCTGTTTATGGTTCCTCTGAGTATTGGTCTGGCCGTCACCATTCGCATAGGTTACCTGTTAGGGGAAAACCGGGGAAAGGCCGCAAAAGATGCCAGTTATACCGCGGTAGCACTGGGGCTGGCATTTGCTGCCATAAACGCGCTGATTTCAGTGCTGTTACGCTATGAACTTTCAGGCTTGTACAGTACCGAAGCCGACGTTATTAATATGGCCGCAGACTTACTGTTCCTGGCTGCGGTTTTCCAGTTTTCCGATGCCATTCAGGTTATCGGAGGTTGCATATTAAGGGGCTATAAAGACACTAAAGCCATGCTCATTATCACGATTTGCTCCTACTGGGGGGTTGGCTTAACCATGGGTTATTTACTGGCATTAACGGATACCATAGTACCGGCAATGGCCGCCACGGGATTCTGGCTGGGGATAATAATGGGACTGACTGTCGCAGCCATATTACTGAGTCTGCGCATTCGATTTATTCAGTCTCGCGCCGTGAATTAAGTTCCGGAAACATTGCTGAGTGAATATTTGTTTCTGGCTTAAGGATAAGAAAAAGGACACCATCGGTGTCCTCCTATTCAACCTGACTTCGACCTACACCTGCATGTGATTCTTAACCGGCAGGTCGCGAATTCGCTTGCCACTGGCGTGATAAATCGCATTCGCCACTGCCGCAGCAACAGGCGGCGTACCGGGTTCACCAACACCGCCTGGTACCGCGTCTGAGTCAATAATGTGCGTATAGATCTCAGGACACTGATTCATTCTCAATACCTGATAGTCATGATAATTCGACTGCTGCACCTTACCCTCTTTAAAGCTGATTTCGCCTAACAAAGCGATGGACAGACCAAAAATCATGGAGCCTTCCTGTTGGGATTTAACTCTGTCCGGGTTAACTACAGTACCGGCATCAATGGCAGAGTGCATTTCCAACACTGTTACCTTGTTGTTATCAACTTTGACTTTAGCAGCCACAGCGACGTAACTGACAAAGCTGCGATGAACACTGACCCCCCAGGCTTCATTGGCAGCCGTTGGTTTATCCGCACCGGATTTGGCAATGACTTCATTCAGGCAGTGTTTCAGGCGCTTGGTATCCAGCGGGAACCGCTCTAACGTCTCGCCATAATTGCTAAACTCGAATCCCTGCTGACCCGGATCAATATTGGCATCGTCGCCAATCAGTTCAAGCCACATTTGCGGTGTGCTTTTATCAGCGGCAACCGCGACTTCGTCCACAAATGATCCCAGAGCGAAGGCATGCTGAATGTTGCACACTGAGCGTATCCATCCTATGCGCGCATGAGCTGTAGCTTCATGAGATTCACAGGATAAATGTGGCAGTTGAAAAGGTACATCACCAAACCCCAGCGACAATTCCCAGGATTGCGGTTCATTAGTATTACCACTAAAGGTCCAACCTATACTGGGGAATGCACTGCGTTGTATCCAACTACTCACCTGCCCCTTGTCATTCAGTCCGGCCTGATAATGTTGCGCGCTGATGGCGTGATAATAACCATGCTGAATGTCGTTTTCTCGACTCCATACTACTTTCACCGGTTTGCCACTGTGTTTCGCTAAAATAGCGGCTTCAACGGAAAAGTCAGGTTTGGATTTTCTGCCAAATCCGCCCCCCAATAAAGTCACGTTTACCTTGACCTGAGAAGGCTCCAGCCCTAATACCTGAGCTACGGTATTTTGCGTGGACTGAGGAGTTTGAGTACAAGCCCAAATCTCCATTTGGCCATCTTTAAAAACCGCCGTAGCAGCAGGCGGCTCCATTGTCGCATGGGCCAGATAAGGTACTGAATATGACGCCTGAACTGTATTTTCAGCCTTGTCCAATTCCGCATAAGCATCGCCCACGCTACGCTGAACCTTGCCTTTGGATTTCACTCTTTCTTGCAACGTTGCCAGAAAAGCGCCCGAGTCATGGGACTGGTTTTCATGTTGTGTCCATTCAATACTGAGCTTTTTGGCTGCCTGTTGTGCAGACCAGGTATTACTGGCTAACACTGCAACACCCGGCAGCGAATTAAACCCCACGGGAAAACTGCGCTCCGGCATTGCCACCACATCAGCAACGCCTGGAGTTTTAAGTGCAGCGTCTTTGTCAAACGACACCACATTTGCACCAACCACAGGTGCCCGAACAATACTGGCGTACAACATACCTTCCATGTGTACATCCTGACCAAATTGGGTTTTGCCGGTTTGAATATCGTGCATATCAACAATAGTGAGCCCTTTGCCGATATACTTAAAATCTTGCTTGTTTTTAAACACCAAACTGGCGACATCCGGAGGTGTCAGTTTACTGGCCGCAGCTGCCAACTCGCCAAACCCCAGACTTTTGCCAGACTGATGGACAACCTTGTGATCAATTGCCTTAACTTCTTCTACGGGCACTCCCCATTTTTCTGCAGCCGCCTGTTCCAGCATGGTTCTGGCTGATGCCCCCATCTCTCGCATGGTCTGATAAAAATGGCGAACTGAACGCGAGCCATCAGTATTTTGACTGCCGTAACTGGCATTCGCCAAACCCTGTACTACATTGACCCTCTCCCAGTCAGCCTGCAATTCATCAGCCAACACCTGCGGTAATGAAGTGCGTATACCCTGACCCATTTCTGAGCGATGACAGATAATATTCACCTCGCCTGACTCGTCGATACTGACAAACAGGTTCATTTCACCATTGCCTGACTCAGCAGCATAGGCCGGCGAGAATGACGGTAATGTCACGCCTAATACAAGGCCAGAACCGGCAATACCCAGGGTTTTCAAAAACCCACGGCGACTGATGTTGTGCATAACCGAATCATGGTGTTGCAGTTGTTCAATAAACATTATTTCACCTCCACAAATTTTGCCGCCGTTTTAATTGCCGCTTTTATACGTGGATAGGTACCACAACGACACAGGTTGCCCTGCATATAGTTATCAATATCTGAATCACTGGGATCGTTATTGGAAGCCAGCAATGCCGCAGCTGACATCATCTGACCAGACTGACAATATCCACATTGTGGTACATTGTGCTCCGCCCATGCCTGCTGCACCGGATGACTGGCATCTTTGCTCAGCCCTTCAATGGTGGTTACTGACTTTCCGGCGATTACCGAAACTGGCGTGGCACAGGCACGAATAGGCTGACCATCCATATGCACGGTGCAGGCGCCACATACCCCTAATCCACATCCGTATTTTGTTCCTGTCATGTTTAATAAATCACGAATCACCCAAAGCAATGGCATTTCAGGCTCAGCTTCGACCTTTGTGGGTTTTCCGTTCAGGGTAAATGTAATCATAGGTTAACCTTTTGTTGTTTTTGCCAGAGACTCAAATCTTCCTGGGTATCAATATCGGTAGCACCACTTTGCAATGCAACCGGGATAACGTTTTCTTTGTATTTGGGACTGTTCAGGTGCTTACCGGCACCCATATCACCTTGCAAGCTGTGCAATAAAGCATAGTCGCTGGCAGGAAAAATAGCAGGGACGGCATTTTTTCCCACATAATGTGCACAAACAATCTGCTTCGGGTTGCTACGGCTCAAACTGATAAGTTGTTCAATTTGATGCGCAGAAATATCCGGTTGATCAGCCAACAAAATTAAAACATGAGAGCAATGTTCAAGCGCCTCCAGACCACTTTTGATGCTGGCGGAAATACCGTTTTGCCAATCGAAAACCGTTTTAACGAAAATATTTGCAGGTAGGTTAATTGCGGATTCTATGGTGGCTTTATTGGCCCCTAGTGTGACCACCCGGCAGTCACAATCAATGCCAGAAAGCTTCTCCAACGCCTGTTGCAGCATAGATGACTGCTGCAACGTCGCCAGTTGCTTAATACCGTCAAAGCGGCGACTTTGTCCCGCCGCCAACATCAGCGTGCCCAGCGTATATCCAGACACTAACTTAACCTGCTAGTTTTGCCGCAGGGCGTGTCCGGGTCAGGGTATGACCACTGGCACTATACAATACCGCATGAATTTCACTCAGCATACTCAGTGCGATAGATTCAGGTAGCTCACCACCGAGATCAAATCCGATGGGATTGTGGAGCGGTTTTGTCAATTGTGACTCAACGATATTAACGTCTTTAAAAACCCGTTCAGTTCGATGGCGCGGGCCTAACATTCCTACGTATTTTGCACCACTGGACTGACTTAAGAGCAATGATTTAGCATCCATTGTGACATTGTGATTCATCAACACAACGGCCGACACCTGAGCCAAGGCCGGGTGATTGTGCAGATCATCCAGTTTATCCCGGACAATATCATCGACTGAAGCAAAAAAGGCCTCTTTAGCATACCCCAGCCTTTCATCAAACAAAGTAATGTGCCAACCCAATTGTTTAGCAATATTGGCAAGAGGGATGGCGTCTATACCTCCGCCGAAAATCGCCAGCCGGACAACAGGTAACTGTTCACTGACAAACCAGTTTTCATTGTTGATCTGATTCAGGCGGTTTAATGTCCAACTTTTATCTTCGGGAACCTGTGCGATACATTGGTTTTTGGCCTCTGCCTGCTCAGCCAAAAGCATGTATATGCAGCGTTGATTAGTGTCCAGTTGGGTTTTTAACGCGGTTAACTCCAGGTAGTGATTTTGCGCCGTAACAGGCTGCAACAAAATACGCACCATTCCGCCACAACCTATACCCAGCTTCCACGCAATATCATCTTCATCGCGCATATCATACTGAATAATGTGACTTTTACCGCTGTCCCAACACTTTCTTGCCTGACGCATGATGTCTGCTTCAAGGCAACCTCCGCTCAGCAATCCATAGTATTGTCCGAGACTATTGATGAACATAATGGCGCCGGGTTTGCGATAGCTGGAGCCATCGGTCTCAATGATCGTGGCCAGAACCCAGTCCAGTTCATCTTTTTGTGGGAACCAGATATTCAGCAGTGAAGTGAGGTGATTGTTTTTAACGGCGCTCATGCGATGTGATTATTTCCTTTATGGCCCGGCCCTTGTTGTAACAAAAAAGCCGGGAGAAGAAAATCCTTTGTGCCTGCAGCTCGGCTGCAACGGGATGAACAAAGGAAAAAATAAGACTAACTACACTCACGTCGCTGAGCACAGGAAGCGGCACTCCCACTCCCCGTCGCCGGCGGCTATTGAGATTCCACCAGGTTTTTTAAGTTTTTAAGACCGGCTTCAAAATCCGGCCCTACCATACCGTCCATCATGGCCGCAAAATAGTGGTTAATGGGATTGCCACCGACATCTCCGTAATCTGCCCAAATTACCGTAGTAGTACCATTTTCCTCGGTCAGGGTAAGTTTACCAGTGCTGCCCATACCAAATTCGGGAAAGTACAGGTTGTAAACCACCTTTTTCAGGGGAGAAAGTTCGGTAATCGTCATCTCACCAGACCCCTGGGTTTCGCTCACCCAGCTGGATTTTTGTCCCACAAATCCGTCCGGGCCGGTATAGGTAACCTGCATATCAGGATCACGTTCAAACCAGACGCCCCACTTTTTCCATTCTCTTAAATTAACGATATGAGGATAAACTTTATCTGCAGGAGCACTGATTTGTATCTGGCGCTGCACGTGAAATTCTGATGGCAGAATAAAACCCACCACCAGTACCAGCACGATCAAACCTGTTAGTCCCAATACTGCATATTTTAATGCCTTCATTTTTATTTCCTTTCAAACTTTTTTGTACACGGTATCGACATACCTTCCACTATGTAAAGAATTCTTACAATAGATACTGCCAATAATAGCGGAATATCCAATCGACGGTAGGTTTGACATTAAAACAGGTTTACAATTTATTTACGTCAAAACACGTTTTGACCAGTTTTAACTAATATCACCAATACTTAGTGATATTCACTAACATCTGGGAATGGTTAATCGAAGGAATGTTAAACGGTGAAGTTAACACCATGTTTTTAAAGGTATTTTTCAAATGGCATGGTGAATGCTATCGATTGGCAAGTTTCGCAAATTGTTCTAATTTATTTCAGGGGAAGACAATGACTTACAATAACAACTTAAAAACCCTTTTACTTGCCAGCAGTATTGCCGTTAGCACCGCCCTTTTATCTGGCTGTGGTGAAGCCGAAGCCACCAATAACGCCGAAGAAGCAGAAGAAATCATTTCAATCCCGGTTGAAGTAGCGGATTTAACCATAGGCAACATTTCGTCGAACTACGAAACCACGGCGGTTCTGGAAGCAAAAGAAGAAGCCTTTGTAGTTGCCCGGGCTTCCGGAATTATCGAACATATTTATGTAGAAGAAGGCGACTATGTAGAAAAAGGTCAACCACTGGCCAAACTGGAACAAGAACGCTATATCCTGAACCTGAATCGCGCCAAAGCGGATCTACGCGGTATTCAAAACCCCCTGTGTCAGGATAGTTGTCGCCTCAGTTTTTCGTATTGTTAGACAGGGGGTGGATGACAGGTTTGAGTGA
>NZ_JBVTQY010000009.1:0-135549 GCF_055755215.1 Planctobacterium sp. R6 | reverse complement strand
TTCACTCAAACCTGTCATCCACCCCCTGTCTAACAATACGAAAAACTGAGGCGACAACTATCCTGACACAGGGGGACACCTCAAACTAACTATTCAGAAATATTGAAATTAAAAAATGGAAATTATCTGTTAGGTACAGATTTTGGCCAGGAAAAAGGGGTTTATATAGGGAGTTTTGACACCCAGTTTAGCAAAGTGATTGACGATATAGTTGTCATAGAAATGCTCGAAATGGAAAATGAACAGGTCTTAATATTAACTGCTTATAACGGAGTATTCATATACGACTTAAGGCAGAATTCAATTATCAATGCTCCATCTCCACTTGAAAATGCGTTTATGGATTGCATTGAGCAACTTCGCCAAGATTTGTTTTTAATCTGTGTACGGCGAAACAAAGCCTTCCTATTTGATCTTGAATCTATGTCATATCAAGAGTTCCATCCCGGTACTACAGAAATCAGAAATGTTCGAACAGCTGAAGTTGATACATTTAACAATTTATGGATAGCGTCAAGCAGAGGACTATTTTTGTATGACCTGGAGTCACAGGACCTGTCTAAAATTACAGAATCCGAAGGTATATTTAGTACCGAGTTCTCTTCAGACGTTTCCTTAATGTTAAATAATGAGGAAATTATTTTACCAGGAAACAAAGGCATTGTAAGAATTGACACGAGAGAAGCGAAGGCATTTTTTGAGCTAAAACGGCGTTCAAAAACTGAGACCACAATAACTAAGTTAAGTTACATATTAAGTGATCACAAAGGTGTATCACCCAACAGTAAGGAAACGCTCAACAGCGCATTGAATATTCCCTATGACAATATAGTCCTGCAAATACATCTGAGCCACAATAATATTCTTGAAGAAGGGCGATTAAAATACGAAACCCGTCTGATAGGCTTAAGTGATGAGTGGGAACAGCTTGAAGTCAATAAACATAGTACTTCTTATACTACGTTGCCGCCCGGCGAATATCAGTTTCAGGCCAGAATTGTTGATCCAAGAAGCAATGCAATTCAGCCTACCACCTCTTTAACCATAAATGTGACCCCGCCCTGGTGGAAAACTGTCTGGGCCTATATCGCTTATCTGGTTTTGTTAGTTTCGCTGATTTACTTTATTTCCTGGTATCGCAACAAAAAGCTACTGGAAATTAACGAGCAATTAACCGAGAAAGTCCGGGAGCGAACCAATACGATTTCAAAATTGTTACAGCAAAAACAGACTTTTTTCGCCAATGTTTCCCACGAGTTCAGAACGCCTCTGGCTTTGATTTCCGGGCCTTTGGATGCAATCGCAGAAAAGCTAAAAGAGCCGGCATCGTTAAATCATGTGGCCGTGATGCGCCGAAATACGGCTCGCCTGCAAGGTCTGGTTGATCAAATTTTAGAACTGGCCAAATTTGAGACCAGCAGCTCGTTACCCAGACAGGTCTATGACCTTAAAGCCTCTGTAGAGGTGATTGCGTCCTCATTTTCCAGTTTGCTGGAGCACAATCAACAGCAACTGATTATCAATGACATAGCACCTGTACGGCTAAAGCTTATCGAAGATACACTGGAATTGGTTGTGTCGAATCTGATCTCAAATGCCATTAAGTACAGCGGATTTGGTACTGAAATAAGTGTTTCTGCGAATCAGGATGAGCAACGGGTTAATTTAATTATCAGTGACAATGGTAAGGGAATTAGCGAGGAAAATCAGGAGCTGTTGTTTCAGCGATTTACGCGTTTCGATGCTGGTGAAAATATACCAGGTAGTGGCATTGGATTGGCACTGGTTAAACAAATCGTCGAAAGCAATGATGGTGTTATTGCCGTGCAATCTGAGTTGGGCGAAGGGACCACTTTCACAGTGAGCTTTCAAAACAATGTCGCTCAAGACGAAGCCGTAACCCAGGTGTCACAGGTTCAGGTTCTGGACTCAGAACTTAATGTCACCTCACCTCAGTCAATGGATTCAGCCATTACAGAAGACAAACAGCAGAACAGCAGTGAAAACAATAGTGAAAAGTTCAAAATTCTGGTGGTAGAAGATAACCCCGATTTGCGAAATTTTATCGTTGAATCACTTTCTGAGGAGTATGAATTAGACGTCGCTGAAAATGGTGAGCTGGGACTCAAAAAAGCACAGGATAATATTCCGGATCTCATTTTGTCGGATATCCTGATGCCGGTAATGGACGGCTACGAATTGTCCAATGCGATTCGCTCTGACATGGCAACGTCTCATATTCCTATCATTTTACTGACTGCGAAAGGGGATGATCTCAGCCGAATGAGAGGCTGGGAAGAGCATGTTGATGACTACCTGACGAAGCCCTTCAAATTAAAAGAGCTTAAACTGAGAATTTCCAGGTTGCTTACCATTAGGGATATTTTACGTAAAAAGCATACCTCTGAACTTCACAATAGTTTAGCCACGAAAAATCAGGAGGCCATTAGTTTTCAGAGTAAACGCGACAAGGAGTTTTTTCATCGTTTTGAAAAAGTTGTTGAACAGCATTTCAAGGATGAGCATTTCACTCGTACCCAGGCCGCCAGTCAGTTAGCGATGAGTGAAAGACAACTCAACCGCAAGCTGTCCGCTTTGGTGGATTACAACTTTTCTGAGTATCTGCGCAAGTACAGATTGCAAAAAAGTCGGGATTTGTTGCTGGCAGGACGCCAGGTTACCGAAGTCGCTTACGATGTTGGCTTTAATTCACCGTCTTACTTTTCAAGGTGTTTTAAAGCTGAGTTTGATAAGACGCCAAAACGCTATGTGGAAGAGTTAGAACAACCATAGTGGTGTTGAAACGGCGCTGACCGATATCTGTTAATTTTGGGGCGTCCGTAAATACTGGGACAGGGTTTTATACAGGGTTCGCTTATCGATTGGCTTACCGACATGAGCCTGAGCACCGGCCTGGATATAAGAATTCACCTCTTCGGTCATTACGTTGGCTGTTTGCATAATGATAGGCATAGTCAGGCCTGCGTTTCTGATGGCAATGACGGCGTCCCGGCCACTCATGACGGGCATTTGCACGTCCATTAAAATCACATCAGGGCTTAATTGCTTAGCTGCATCGACGGCTTTCTCTCCATTGTCGACGAATACCGCGTTGATGCCGGTTTCGCTCAACAGGTAGCGCAAAATATCTTTGTTGATGGGGTTATCTTCGGCCACCAGTACGTTGAAGCCGCTAAAATCCGGGGCATCTGCTGCGTCCGTTTCTGCCAGTTGAGCTTCGCCTTTTTCCACCTGCACCGTGAAGCTAAATTCGCTGCCCTGGCCTGGTGTACTTTGCACTGATACTTCACCCTGCATCATTTCCACTAACGATTTACATATCGACAGTCCCAGGCCCGTGCCGCCATATTTGCGAGTAGTGGAGTTATCGGCCTGTTCAAATTTGTTAAACAGCCGCAAACGCTGCTCGTCGCTCAGCCCTATACCGGTATCCGTAATAATAAATCGCAAAAACAGTTTGTCGTTTTGGTTCACCTCTTCTACGGCAATACTCACAGAACCCTGTTCGGTGAATTTCAGCGCATTGGATACCAGATTATTGAGAATCTGGGTGATTCGCGTGGGGTCAGCCTGCCACCAGTCCTGGCTGATATCCTTACTGCGCAAGGTCAGCTTTATATCTTTACTTTTGGCTGTGTGGTTAAAGGTTCTGACGACATTGAGCAGGAGTTGCTTTACATTGAAGTGTATTGATTCTATTTGTAGCTTTCCGGCTTCCAGTTTCGAGAGGTCCAGTATGTCATTGACAATTGTCAGTAAGGTCTTAGCTGATTCAGTGATGCGCTGTACCAACTGTTTGTGTTCTTTGTCGCTGACCTTGTTGTCTAAAATTTCCAGCAATCCTAAAACGCCATTCATGGGCGTTCTGATCTCATGACTCATATTGGCCAAAAATTGCGTTTTGATTTGTTCTGACTTCTCGGCGGTGAGCTTGGCTTCTTTCAGGCTGCTGATTTGTCGGCTTATTGTGGCAGCCATGCTGTTCATGGCATTGATCGCCTGTTCAAATTCGACAAACTCCTGATCTTTCAAATAGGGTTGATAATCGCCCTGGTCAAACTTATTCGCAGTACGGGTAAGCTCCACCAGCGGATATTTTACCCGATTAGACAGGCGCATTATCAAAGCCACAGAGATAGCGATGACCAGTATGGTAAACAGCAAGGTATAAAATACATTTTCCTGAAACCGCTGCAAAAAGGACTGCTGCGATAACGAGATTTGTAGGGTCAGTTCACTGCTTTTATGAAAGTCGAGATTACTGCCAAAAATGGTCTGACCGGCACTGACCAGTTTTCCAGCAGGAAGCGCGCCGTGCTGCAATACCACCGTTGAACCAAAATACAAGGTGGACTGTGTGTTTGGCGAATCAAATAATGCTTCTGCGGTATTGAGAGCGATTTCCACGAAAAACGCCGATGTGACTCGATAGGGGTTAACTATTGATCCGGTCTCTTTTTTTAATGGCATGACAAAGAACAACCGGGTGTGATTAGCAGCAGAATCTGGCTCACCCAGCAGCTCATTGCTGACAGTTAACAGCAAGGGCAATTCCATCTCCTGACCATTATCCATGATGTCCTGGGTTATCTCCTTAATCCCTGAGGCATTTATTCTGTAAGTGCTGTTGGGATAGCCATCGATAATAAATGGGGAGCCATCGGTGATAAACGCAGCACGAACAAAAGAATTATCTTCAACTAACCGTTGCATTTGCTTTTGCGCAAATTGGGCAAACAATATATTTACCGCCAGCTCCCCAATGGCTTTATTTCGGGTGAATGAGGCAACCTGATATTGCAGTTGAAATAAAGCGCTACGTAATTCATAGGCTTCACGGTCCAGTTCCTTTTGCACCGAAAACTGGGCTTTTTCCATTCCCGACTGGTAGGAATCCCGTAAGAAGTAACCATAGGAAATCAGCAGCGGAACGGCGATAATTGTCGTTACTGAAAACAGCAGCATTTTGTGAATCGAGGGCTTTTGATGCTTCAATATAATTCTCGCCGCGTTTTTTCTGCTACGTATTGCATATATTCCGAAGCCTGGCTGGCATTTAATGCACCACCCTGATGACGATTAAAGCCCATAACCAACGCTTCCCAGATAATCGACATTTCCGGATCGGTGGGCAATGGGCTGGCATTGTCCAGTTGCATAATAAACTGGCTGATGTTGTCGTTACTCTGCAACTGAATTTGCTTCTGAATACTGCTGTTGGCGGGTAAAAACTGGTACTCATCCCAGATTCTGCGTTGAATCTGGTCAGATTGTAAAAACATCGCTAACTGCTTTAGTGCGTCCTGTTTTTCTGAACTTGCGGAATTGCCCGGAAAGGCCAGAGCAAAAACTGAAGAGTAGGGCTTCATAACCTTTCCCTGGATTTGCGGCAACTGCGCAATACCCAGGTCGTTGCCCAGCGCTTTGGTAAATCCGTTTAGCGCCCAACTGCCATTGATCATGTAAGCGACTTCACCGGCAACGAATTTATCGAAACTGCATTGATAATGACATTCCGGTGCCACTATACCGGATGTCGCAAGGCCCCGATAAAAATCCAGAGCGGTTGCAGTACCCTGAGCGTTTAAATTGACGTTTCCGTTTTCATAAGGGAGTGCTTCAAATGCCCCCAGAAACGGAATAAACCAATACATTTCATTGTAACTCCAGGCAATCAGATCAGCCCCTGTCGGTATTGTGTTTTTTTGAGCACTTAATTGTTGCCAGTTTAATGCCGGTTCAGATACCAGACGTTTGTTGTAATACAAAAGCAAGTGATTGCCGGCGATAAACGGGATACCCATTAACCGATTTTTAACACGGCTATGTAGTAAGCTTTTACTGGACAGGGCGGGACTGAGCCAGCTTTGTGGGATTTCGCTGAAATTAACCATTTCCAGCCCCAATAAATCTCCCGGTACCAGCACCGCATCGGGCAATGTTTTGGTGTCAGCGCGGATGATTAATTCCATTTTTAGATCGGCTGTATCCAACGCGACAAACTCATAATCTATCCCGGATTGTTGTTTAAATTCATCGAGATAGGTACTGATGTCATAGTCATTCAGGCTGGATGCGATGCTGATTACCTGGGGTTCCGGTTGAGCAAAAAAGGGCAAGATCAGGAATATTATGGCGGGTAACATTCGCTTGCCAGTTGAACGCACATTTTGCGATAAATTTTGTCCCAATTTAACCGCCATTGAATAAAACAACATATTGATTCTGCATGATTATTTTTTATTCTAGTGAATTTCTCCGTTGCCGCAACAGGATTGCTGCTTTTTCGTAGTGTCTTCGCCAAATATGGAAAGTTTGCATACGTATGTAAGTGGTTAAACCCTGAATAGCTGTTTAGAATCCTGTTAAATTAAGGTTAATTCATTGTTCCGCGAAGTGGAACCTGAATCAGGATCAGAAACCAGGAATAGATATGTTCAACACCAGATCATCGCGTTTATTTACTCTGTCTGCAGTCTCCATTGCCCTAACCGGTTTATCAACGATCAGTGCCTATGCTGAAACATTGACGGTGAGTTCACCGGATAAACGATTGGCGGTGACCGTTACAGACGATAATGACAACCCCCAATACAGTGTTCATTTTGGTCAGGAAACCATTCTGAATGCTTCCAGATTGGGTTTGAACTTTAAAACCTTACCGGAATTTGGTCCTGATTTTAAAATATCGGCGTCCTGGACAGAAACACAAAACGACACCTGGGAGCAACCCTGGGGCGAAAAGCAGTACATCAGATCCCATTTCAATGAATTAGCCATAGAGTTTGAAAATCCACAAGGATATGAATTTGTTGTGCGCTTTCGGGTATTTGATGATGGGGTTGGATTTCGCTATGAAGTCTCACCACACAAAAATATTGCACAGGTAGAAATCGTTGATGAAGAAACTGAATTTGCTTTTGCAGCAGATGCGACCACCTGGTGGATTCCGGCAAGAGGCTGGAACCGGTATGAGTATATCTACGAGACAACACAACTCAGTGAGATTGACAGAGTTCACACCCCCTTTACGCTAAAAACACCGGCGGGAACTCATGTGGCCATTCACGAAGCAGCTCTGGTGGACTATGCGGCATTTACCTTAGACCGCCGACGCGGCACCACCTTAAAAACCGACCTGACACCCTGGTATGACGGTATTAAGGTTAAAACCAGTGCGCCCTTTAAATCCTCATGGCGAACCATCCAGGTGGCAGATGATGCCACCGGATTATTAAACTCCGACCTAATCTTAAACCTCAATGAGCCCAATAAGTTAGGGGATGTATCCTGGGTTGAACCGGGCAAATATGTTGGGATTTGGTGGGCAATGCACGTCAACGAAAAAACCTGGGGATCGGGTGATAAACACGGTGCGACAACCGAAGAAACTAAACGCTATATCGACTTTGCCGCGAAATACAATTTCGATGGGGTGTTAGTCGAGGGCTGGAATGAAGGATGGGACGGCAGTTGGTTTCACAATGGGGATGTGTTCAGTTTTACACAGTCATATCCCGATTTTGACTTACCGGCGCTGGCGCAATATGCACAACAAAAAGGCGTCAGGTTAGTCGGGCATCACGAAACCTCTGGCAGTGTCAGCAATTACCGCAATCAAATACAAGACGCTTACGATTTGTATGAAAAAATGGGCGTGCGACAAATCAAGACGGGGTATGTGGCAGATGGTGGTGACATAAAACGCGTGGACGACAATGGTGTTGTGCGATACGAATGGCACGACGGTCAGTTTATGGCAAACGAATATCTGCACTCAATTTTAGAAGCTGCTAAACGCAAAATCAGCATCAATACTCATGAGCCAATTAAAGACACCGGACTGCGTCGAACTTACCCCAACTGGATTTCCAGAGAGGGAGCGCGAGGCCAGGAATTTAACGCCTGGGGATCGCCACCTAATCCACCCGAACATACTGCGGTATTACCATACACCCGAATGTTATCTGGACCGATGGATTTTACCCCTGGTATCTTTAATCTTGCACCCTATGGTTTGCATGCTGAAAACCGGGTGCAGACTACACTGGCAAAGCAATTAGCTCTGTATGTTGTGTTGTACAGTCCTATTCAAATGGCGGCCGATTTACCAAGGCACTATGAAAGCAATATGCCTGCCTTCCGGTTTATTCAGGATGTGCCCACAGATTGGTCGCAAAGTATGGCATTGGCCGGTGAGGTGGGCGACTACGTAGTGTTTGCCCGTAAGGAACGAGGCGCTGAAGACTGGTACTTAGGTGGCCTGACTGATGAAAATGCCCGTGTCGTTGAGATCAGCGCCGATTTTCTGGACAAGAATCGCTTATACGAAATGCAGGTCTACCAGGATGGTGCCAGGGCTGACTGGTTAAACAATCCTTATGAGATGGAAATTTATCGCAAACCAGTCAGAGCAGGACAAAAGTTAACATTACGCATGGCGAAAAGTGGAGGTGTGGCAATCAGGTTTAAGGCTCAGAAATAAATCACCTGCTAAATCCCTCTGTTTTAGCAATGCAAATTCAGAGGGGTGTGTTACTTTTAATCAAATAACTAAAACAGAATGAAACGAAAGGGAAAGGCATGAACAAAGCTAAGCCGGAACTTAACTTTTTCCAGATATTTAATATGTGTTTTGGATTTCTGGGGATTCAAATGGGCTTTGCTTTGCAAAATGCCAACGTCAGCCGGATATTTGAGACCCTTGGGGCTGACTACAATAGCCTCGCTATTTTATGGATTGCGGCACCGATTACCGGTTTGGTGGTCCAGCCGATTATCGGTCACATGAGTGACAATACCTGGAATCGCTTTGGTCGGCGTCGTCCCTTTTTCCTGATAGGGGCGATTTCTGCCAGCCTGGCACTGCTCATCATGCCTAACTCACCTTACCTGTGGATGGCTGCCGGTATGTTGTGGATCATGGATGCGGCCATCAATGTTTCTATGGAGCCTTTCAGAGCATTTGTTGGTGATATGTTGCCGAAGCATCAGCGTGCTACCGGTTTTTCCATGCAAAGTTTTTTCATTGGTATAGGCGGTACTATAGCTTCGGCCATGCCCTGGATTTTGGCTAACTGGCTGGACGTCAGCAACACTGCCGAGCCAGGTGTAGTGCCGGACTCGGTTAAGTTTTCATTTTATTTTGGTGCGTTGGCCTTCTTTCTTGCTGTAGCCTGGACTATCTGGTCTACCAAAGAGTACAGCCCGCAGGAACTGGATGAATTTGCTGCGGCTGAGGCGGAAGAAGAAGAAAAACGCGGTATAGAGCACGCAGTACAAATTAAACAGCATGTCAGTCGCTCCGCGCTGGCCTATACCCAGGGTGGTCTTGCCTGGCTTTTTGCCGGGATTATTATGACGGCAGTGATTCAGATTTTTAAGGCGTCGTTGGACAAACAATTGTTTATTCTGGCCGGGGTAGTGGCTTCTTTTGGTGTTCTGCAACTTATTGCCGGGATGTTGACCAAAAAAGGCAGCACTGAAAATGGCTTTAAAACCATGATGGATGATTTGTTTAATATGCCAGACACCATGAAACAACTGGCGTGGGTACAGTTCTTTAGTTGGTTCCCTTTGTTTGCAATGTGGATCTATACTACGGCCGCAGTGACTTCTCACCATTTTAATACCAGTGATACCGCCTCAACAGCTTATAACGATGGAGCCAACTGGGTAGGGGTGTTATTTGGTGGTCAATTTGCCTTTGCAGCGCTGGCTGCAGTGGTAATTCCGCTCCTGGTCAGGTTCACTAATTTACGAGTTACTCACCTAATCAACCTGAACCTTGGCGCAATTGGCTTTATCTCTTTTATGTTTATCGATAACCCCGACTATCTGATTTACTCCATGATAGGAATTGGCTTTGCCTGGGCGTCGATATTGTCGATCCCCTATACCTTGCTGGCAAACTCATTGCCACAAAATAAAATGGGTATATTTATGGGGATCTTTAACTTCTTTATTACCTTGCCACAATTGGTTGCTGCCAGCATTTTAGGCTTTATGATCACCCGAATTTTCGGTGGTGAACCCATCTATGCATTATTGATTGCCGGGGTAAGCATGGCGATAGCCGGTTTGTTAACGTTGCGGGTGCGGGAAGCTTGACGCTAAAAGACTACGGCAGTCACGATGCTGCCGTAGTTTGATTGTATCTTCTTATTTTTCGCCGCAACTCTGGCGTACGATGATTTCAGCATCAATGAGATGGCTGTTGCAGGGTTTACCTTCAATTTGATTCACCAATGCATCTACCAGCAACTCACCGGCAAGTTTGGTGTTTTGTCTGACAGTGGTCAGTGGGGGATTGGTAAATGGGGCGAGGGGAATGTTGTCAAAACCCGCTACTGCAATATCGTCGGGTACTGAAACACCAGAGTCTTTTAAGGCAGTGAGTACCCCAATTGCAATCAAATCTGAAGCACACAGAATGGCATCGACTTTAGCACCGGACTCCACTAACGCTTTACCCACATTATATCCGGAGTGCTCCGTAGATATCGCATCCCAATGTTTGGCCCGCTGATGCTTTTGAACAATGCCGGCATCAATTAAGGCGTCATTAAAGCCATTAAAACGCTCCAGAAACTCCGGACTATTGTTATCCGCCCCGCCTACAAAAACGAACTCTCTGTGCCCCAGCGCTAACAGGTGTTGGGTGATGTTCTTACCCCCCTGGTAATTGTTGCTGCCGATCACAATGCCGGGGTGGCTTTCGTTGATCGCTCCCCAACGTACAAAGTGTGTTTGTTGTTCTTCTAAAGCTTGTAACTTTTCCTGATATTCCAGAAAGTCCCCGTACCCCAGTAATATAATCCCATCGGCTTTGTGTGTATCCTCAAAATCAGCATGCCAGTCATCACTGAACTGCTGAAAGGATACCAACAAATCGTAACCGGCATTGGCAGTGGCGCGGGTGATACTACCTAACATAGAAAGAAAGAAAGGATTGATCATGGAATCATCTGAAGTCGGATCTTCAAATAACAATAGTGCTAAGGTTTTGCTTTGTTGCTGACGCAGGTTGCTGGCGTTTTTATCTACTTTGTAATTGAGCTCCCTGGCGATACTCTTAATTTTATCGCGGGTTTCTTTGCTCACCAACGGACTGTTTCTAAGCGCCCTTGATACAGTAGATTGAGATACGCCAGCGCGATGGGCAATATCAAATGATGTGGCTTTTTCTTTCATTGTTATAAATACAGCACGTTGCCTTAATGGTCACTGGAAAATAGTAGTCTGCCCAGGTGGATTGACACAAGTTTTATTGCGTTTTGATGCTGTAAAACAATAGATTAACGGTTTTTTGTCGGTTTAATGAACAATTTATCACCGGGTAAACTCGCGCCTACCCAAGATTTGTCAAAATAATAATCCATTGGGCAACTGTCGGTGTCGGATATTTACTGGATATCCGGTTTACAGACTTCCTTAACGTTAAGCAAAAAGTTATCATCTGGCTTTTGTATTTCTCCGCACAATCCAGTTGCCATAAGACTGAGAAATCAGGCCTGCAATGGCACTGAGGAGATCAGTAAACCCAGTAAGAGGATGACCAATGGCCGAGACAGAAAAGCGTCCGACCAATTTTATCAGACAAATCATAGACCGCGACATCGAGTCTGGTTTGCATACCACCGTACATACCCGTTTTCCGCCAGAACCGAACGGCTTCCTGCATATCGGACATGCTAAGTCGATTTGCCTAAACTTTGGTATTGCAGAGGATTATCAGGGCACCTGTAATTTAAGATTTGACGACACCAATCCGGAAAAAGAAAGTATCGATTATGTCAATGCCATAAAATCAGATGTTAGCTGGTTGGGCTATCACTGGGACGGTGAGGTGCGATATTCATCAGATTATTTCGATAGCCTGCACGGTTATGCTGTTGAGTTAATTGAAAAGGGACTGGCATTTGTTGACTTCAGCACCCAGGAGCAGATCCGGGAAATGCGCGGTACGTTGAAAGCACCTGGGCAACATAGTCCATACCGCGATACTGATGTGGCGACCAACTTACAAGAATTCGAAAAAATGACTCAAGGTGAATACACCGAAGGTCATTGTTGTTTGCGTGCCAAGATTGATATGGCATCGCCGTTTATGTGCATGCGAGATCCGGTCATCTATCGCATCAAATTCGCACACCATCACCAGACAGGTGAAAAGTGGTGTGTTTATCCAATGTATGACTTTACCCATTGTATTTCTGATGCCATTGAGGGAATTTCTCACTCTTTGTGTACTCTGGAATTTCAGGATAACCGCCGGTTATACGACTGGGTGATTGATAACATCAGCATTGCAACGCAGCCAAGACAGTATGAGTTCTCTCGTCTTAATCTGGAGTACACGGTACTGAGCAAACGCAAGCTGATTCAACTGGTCACCGAAGGGTTCGTAGACGGCTGGGACGATCCACGTATGCCAACTATTGCCGGATTGCGACGTCGTGGATACACGCCGGCGTCGGTCAGAGAATTTTGTTCGCGCATTGGTGTCACCAAAATGGATAATCTGATAGAAATGTCCATGTTGGAAGCCTGTATTCGCGATGAATTGAACGAACATGCGCCGCGCGCAATGGCCGTCCTGGACCCGGTTAAAATCGTTATCGAAAACTATGCACAGGGCGAGGGTGAAACCCTGACTGCGGCAAACCACCCCAATAAACCTGAACTGGGTTCACGGGAACTGGCGTTTGATAAAGAAATTTACATTGAACGTGACGATTTCAGAGAAGAGGCCAATAAAAAGTACAAGCGACTGGTACTGGGTAAAGAGGTTCGCCTGCGCAATGCTTATGTGATAAAAGCCGAGCGGGTAGAAAAAGACGAGGACGGTAATATTCAAACTATATACTGTACCTACGATGCAGATACTCTGGGCAAAGATCCGGCCGATGGGCGTAAAGTCAAAGGCGTGATTCATTGGGTGTCGGCGCTACGTCATGAAAAAGCAGAAATTCGTTTATATGATCGTTTGTTCAAAGAGCCAAACCCGGGCGCTTTGGAATTGGCGGAAGCTTATAATCCGGATTCACTGGTGAAATTAAATGGTGTGGTTGAATCTGGACTGGCAAATAAGGCCATCGGGGAAGCCGTTCAGTTCGAAAGAACGGGATATTTCTGTCTGGATAAAGAGAGCAAAGCTGGTGCGTTAGTCTTTAACCGGACCGTAGCACTCAGAGATACCTGGGCGAAAATAGGCGATTAATTGCCATTTTAACGGTTCAGATAAACTCGATTTAAAAGCCTCTTCGGAGGCTTTTTTATTGCGCTAACGCGGCTTATCCCCGCGTCAAAGCAGCATAGTCGCAGTTTATTTAGGCTGACAGATCAGCGTTTCGCCGGTGGTATTGATACTGGCGTCATCCATCAAATATAAATAAGCAGGCATGATTTGCGCCGGGGTTTTAAGGTTGTCCGGGTTTTCCGCAGGAAACGCTTTGGCCCGCATGTTGGTGCGGGTGCCACCCGGATTAATACAATTGAAACGCAGGTGAGTATTGGAGTATTCATCTGCCAGACATTGCATCATGCCTTCGGTAGCAAACTTGGAAATCGCATAGGTTCCCCAGTAAGCTCTGCCTTTATTACCCACTGTTGAGGTTGTAAATATCACGGAAGCATGTGGGGCTTTTTTCAATACCGGTAACATTGCTTGCGTCATATAAAATGTGGCATTCACATTGACCTGCATTACTTGCTGATATTCTTCGGGTGAGATTTGACCAAAAGGTTGTAATTGACCCAGCAGGCTGGCGTTATGTAGTAGCCCATCCAATTTACCAAACTGACTTTCAATAGTGGTAGCCATGTCCTGATAGTGTTTTACTGTCGCTCCTTCCATGTCCAATGGCACAATTGCCATCTCAGCATGACTGTTTTTTACGCATTCATCGTAGGTGGCTTCGAGTTTTTTTACTGTGCGTCCCAGTAAAATCACATTTGCACCATACTGTGCATACTGTTTCGCTGCCTCTTTACCGATACCGTCACCGGCCCCTGTTACCAGGATTGTCTTACCTTTGAAGGCCTCTGAATTTGGCTGAAAATCAAGCATATAGTTTCCATTCATAAAAAAAATTGGATTTTAACACTGACTGTCCTATGTTTTGGATAGTTTATTGAGAAAAACAAGATACTTACAAACAGTTAACAAATCTTTGCAAATAATTTTATTTGCCCATAATATTGGGGGAGTTGTCACTGGTCGTACAAGTTATGCACACATTTTAACTACACACGATAAATGCGGACATTAAACCGACATGGTTGAACAATAATTAGAATAGGATTTTGGGGATACATATGAAAAAACTGCTACTCTGCACCGCAATTGCCGCATCACTAGGCCTCTCAGGCTGTGGGGGCGGTGAGGACCTGGTTGAAATCCAGGCCGATGCCACGGTCGATAAACCATTTGCGAGAATTGTTTTTGATCCACCTGGCACAATACCATTGCCTAATGATGCCGCAATGATTCCAGCCACGGACCTTTTTGATTTCACCATTGAGTCAGAAAACCAGGTTAATTTTAATGGTGGAAATCCGCTTGATGCCGTAGGTGCATTGGATGGATGGTCTACCCAGTATCCATTGACAATTAATGTCGATTTACCTGCCAACGTTCAGATCCCACTTTCTTCTCTGCAGGTACCCAGCGCAATTCGCATTTTTGAAGCCACCCAGGCATTAGAAGGCTCTTCAGCTGCGTGTCAGGCTGTACTGGCACAGGTAGTGGCACCGGGTATTCCGTGCGAAATTGGTGCGCAGTTAACCTTAAATGAAGACTATGCGGTTACGTTAAGTGATAGCGATACTATTGCCATTATTCCCCTTAAGCCGCTAAAACCCGGTCAGGGATACATGGTGGTTGTTACTGAGGATCTGAAAGACTCAGAAGGTCGTGGTGTTCTGGGCTCTACTACCTGGGAATTGGCCAGACAAGATATCAATGACTTACCACTTGCCACGCCGGATCAGCTGCAACTTCAAGGATTGGCTAATCTGATATTGGGTTCAGGTGCCAGTGTAGGTCTTGATCCGCAACAAACCAGTTATGCAGCTTATTTCTCAACAGGCTCTGCGGGTACTGTAACTGCTACTGTTAAACAGTTGCAGGTAGGTCCATTCGCACAGGCGTTAGGCGCGTTGTTGGCACAAGGTGTCGATATGGCTTCTGCACAGGCTGAGGCGGCGCAATATCTGCCTGCTATTCTGGTAAATGATGCGGAAAATGAAACCGCGTTTGATGTCCTTGCACCAAGATTGTTAGGTGCCGAGACCTACGGCCAATTGCAGGCGCTGGGGATTGCTACCTGTAGCAGTATGGTGGCGGTACTGAGCGATCCGAGCAATCCACTGAATCCTACGGTTGCCTCATTGTTTCCAAGTGTTGCACCTTTCTGTGCGTCCAGCCTTAAAGCGGGACAAATTAACTTACCTTACTATCTGAATCCGGAAAATCCGTTAGGTGACTGGTGGCGTAGTGCTTGTACATCAGGTGCTGCGGTACAGGGGATAGAAAGTGCGGCACCAGGCACGGTGGCAGCGCTGCTTCAGGCACAAGCCATCGGTCCAAACAACGATTTATGTCAGGCGGCTTCTGGTGGCCAGTTGTATGATCTTAACCTTGATGTAATCGAAAATCTGGATATTACTGACCGTCGTCACCTGACCAAGGTTGCGCCTATCCCGGCTGCAAACGGTTCAAACTCTGACGGCACGGAAACCATTCAGGTTCAGGTTACGGTTCCGGATGAAACCCTGATTCAGTTTTTAGCGGCGATCAACCCGCAGGTCAATGCGGTAACGCGTCCTGAAAATGGCTGGCCTGTGGTAATCATTCAGCACGGTATTACCTCTAAGAAAGAAGACGTACTTGCGGTAACAGGTGCGTTATCAATGGCTGGCTTTGCAACTGTCGCAATTGATCATCCGTTACATGGTAGCCGTGGCTTTGAAATTGACGGTCAGGTTATCAACGCTTCAAGTGGCTTTGGTGGTTCTCCTACCCATTACCTGAATTTAGGTAGCTTGCTGTCTGCCCGTGACAATTTAAGACAGAGTATTGTCGATACTATGGGTCTGCGTCTTGGTCTTAACGCCTGGGTTGACGTAACCGGTACTGCACCTATCGACGCCAGTAATGTGCACTTCATGGGACAAAGCCTGGGGTCTATTACCGGTATTGGTACCGTTGCAACGGCTAATACTCCGCTTACAGGAGATCTGGCGCCGTTTTCCGGTATGTTTGCATTCAACTCTGCCGGATTATCAGTACCCGGTGGCGGTATTGCTTCTTTCCTGATTGAATCTGCCTCTTTTGGTCCGCTGGTTTCTGCCAGTGTATTAGCAGGCGGTTCAGAGTCATTTCAGGTGGCATTAGCGACTTATGCACAGGCGAATGAAGTTTCTATCGAACAGGCATTGATACCTGCGTATCTGCAATACCTGAGCGAAAGAACTGCGGCGCAAGCAGCAGTGGACAATGGCCTGATTAGCCAGTTTGCCTTTGCCGCACAAACCGTTATCGAAGGTGGTGATCCGAATAACTACGCAGCACGTTTAGCGGCGACTACACCAGTGTTATTGCATGAAGTTGTCGGTGGTGGCACTAATGATGATGGCACCACGGCTACCAGCGATGCGGTGATCCCCAATGTAACAGCGTTGCCGACATCTGGAACAGAAGCGCTGATCCGCTTCCTGGGCTTGCCAACGGTAACCTCAACCACTGTGAGCGAAACACCGCAAAGTGGTGCGGTACGCTTTATTGCTGGTTCGCATGGTTCGCTGTTTGATCCTTCATCCAGTGTTGCCGCAACCACAGAAATGCAACTACAAATGGCGCAGTTCTTTGCTTCGCAGGGAACGGCTATCGTAGTAACAGACGAGACGGTGGTTGCTAACTAGTTAATCTCATCGATGTAATACCAAAGCCCGCTATGCGGGCTTTTTTATTGCGCCCACTTTACGATATGACGTTATTTCAGGCTAATTAGGAACGTAGCCATCAAACGGTCAGGGCTTTCCCGACAATACGCGGTCTAAAGTCATATTCTGATGCGTACCTCACCCAGTAATAAGAGTAGGATTCTGAAGACGCTGAGTAAATTGAGCTTTGGATTATTAGAGTGTTGGATTGCCAGATTGCCAGATTGCCAGATTGCCAGATTGCCAGATTGCCAGATTGCCAGATTATTGGATTGCTAGATTATTGGATTGCAAGCCATTTACGTGAGGCTGGCTGCGCTGATGTATCCCGATGCTGCGCTGATGTATCCCGATGCTGCGCTGATATATCCCGATACTGGATACTGGATACTGGAATAACTAATGGACTGCGACTAAGTGCAAGGTGATGATACAAAGAGCGCTTTGAGTCAGGCCAGTGCAATATTGTACTGCTATGGTCAAAACGTACGGGTTCTCAGACGATTATTGGCGTTATCGCATTGCAGATTGGAGACATCACAGGGTGTCGCATCTGATACCAGGTACAAAAACAACAAAGGAGTCTTGCGACTCCTTTGTTACTCATAGAGTTAAATCTGACTGATACTTACCAACCGCAAGTACGGTCCTGATTTTGTTCATCAAGCCAGTCTTTCAGAGGCGCAAAATAGTCCAGAATTGCTGTAGCGTCCATTTGCGGCGAACCGGTCAAAGTTTCTAACGCTTCCTGCCAGGTTTTACTTTGTCCCAATTCCAGCATGTTGTTTAGTGCTGTACCGGCATCTTCGTTGCCATAAATCGAGCAGCGATGAACCGGGCCTTCATCACCGGCAATCTTACAAAGTTCACGATGGAATTGAAATTGTAATAAGTGTGCCAGGAAGTAGCGGCTATAGGGGGTGTTGCCAGGAATATGGTATTTTGCACCTGGATCGAAGGCGTCAGCAGGACGCTCTACCGGCGCCATCACACCTTGATATTTTTCTCTCAATTGCCACCAGTAGTCATTGTACTGTTCCGGTGCAACGTCACCTGAGAATACACCCCAGCGCCACTTGTCTACCAGCAGGCCAAAGGGTACAAACGCAATTTTATCCAAAGCCAGTTTTAGCAACATACCAATGTCATTGGAGGCATCCGGGATTTCATCAATCAAACCAATTTCTTTCATGTATTTTGGCGTGATAGACAGCGCAATTACGTCGCCAATGGCTTCGTGGAAGCCATCATTGGCACTACCGCGATACAACAGGGGTTGCTGATTGTAGGCCCGTTGATAAAAGTTGTGACCCAATTCATGGTGTATAACGGCAAACTCTTCACCGGTTTTTTGAATACACATTTTAATGCGCAGGTCTTCTTTATCGTCCAGGTTCCAGGCCGAGGCATGGCATACTACATCGCGATCCGCTGGTTGCGTGAACTGAGAGCGTTCCCAGAATGATTCAGGCAGCGGTTCAAAACCTAAAGAGGTAAAGAAGGTTTCAGCTTGCTTGACCATCTGAATTTCGTCGTAGCCTTTTTCTTCCAGTGCCGCGGTTACATCAGCGACCTGCATTTCTTGTTCAGGTTTTACGATGTCGTAAATGTTGCCCCAGGTCTGCGCCCACATGTTGCCCAGCAAGTGAGCCGGAATAGGCTGGTCTTGTGGAACGACATCAGTACCATATTGTTCACCCAGCTCCGCTCTGACATGACAATGCAGGGCGTCATAAAAGGGTTCAACCTGGCCCCACAGTCTGTCCAGTTCTTTTTCAAATGCATCGGCTTCCATGTCGTACTTACCGCGCCATAGTTCGCTGACATTCTCAAATCCCAGTTCTTTCGCGCCTTTGTTGGCAATGTCAACTTGCTCAATGTAAAGATCTTTCATTGGCGGTGACACCTGACGCCAACCCTGCCAGATATCTAACAGTAGTTTTTCGTCCCGTTCAGTTGCCATCTTGCTGCCCATTTCGGTCAGACCCCAACAGGTGCCTTCTTCAGGACAATATTGACCTGCACCGTACATGCCTTCCATGTCTGTGCCTATCTGAGCCAGCCTTTCTGATTCTGCGGCATTACCGGGTGGAGGTAATACCAGCGAGTTTCTCAGCAGATCCAGTTGTCTGCGGGTGTCGGGATCCACTTCAACATGATTAAATCTGGCTGACTCTTTGGCTAGTTCAGAAGCACGACTGGACAGTTTTTCAGATAAATACGCAGACACCGCAGCGGTATCCTGAATAATATAAGTCTGGTAAGCCCACGCAGCCTGGGCTGCCGGCAACTGCAGCTTTTCTAATTCTTTTTGTGCATTGGCTATAAAAGTTTTTGCATCTTCTGCCGTTGGTTGTTTTTCGGGTGCCTTTTCAACGGTTGCCGTTTCGGATGCATTGTTACATCCCGACACGCCAAAGGCTGTGGCCACCATAATGGCCAGCAATGAACGTTTATTCATGGAGTGTTCCTCATATCTGTCGGTTACCTTTTTGGTTGGGTGGCAAAAAAGCTATTATTTTTTTCGGGCCTAGTATAAGTAGCGTTAAACGGTTCAGGCAACCTAAATGCGATAAATTACTAAATACTGGCGTGAATTCAGGCCTGTTGCTTGAACTTTAAAATTAGAAACTTTACAGTCCTAACCATAAGAAAAATTAATAAACAGTACACGTGTCAACAAAAGATCGCATATTAAACGCCGCCGAACATCTCTTCTGTGATTTTGGCTTCGATAATACTTCTCTCAGAGCCATCACCAGTGAAGCTGACGTGAATCTGGCTTCAGTTAATTATCACTTTGGTTCCAAGAAACAACTCATACAGGAAGTATTAGCCAGATATTTAAGCGTGCTGATGCCGGCGCTCGATCAGCGAATAATGGCTATGAGTCAATCTACCCAGGCGGCAAGTACTGAGGGGCTGTTCAGTGCGTTAGTTGAACCTCTGTTGTCGTTAGAAAAAGTCAGGCCTAATGGAACCCGTGTGTTTGTGCAATTGTTTGCCAGAGCCTATTACGAGTCTCAGGGTCATTTAAGACGCTACATCACTACGCACTACACTCAGGAGTTGAAACATCTGAACAAGGCATTGCATCTCGCGGTACCGCACTTATCCCCCAGTGAAGTATTCTGGCGTTGGCATTTTGCGTTGGGCTCTTGTGTTTTCACCATGGTGTCCAGCAAAGCGTTGTCCGAAATCGCAGAGGCTGAGTACCAGCAGCACATGGAAATTGAAGATCTGATCAGAAAAGTGATTACCTATATCGCTGCGGGATTCAGCGCCCCGAAAACATCCTGACAGTTTTGGGTTCACAAGCCATTATTGTGGACCCAGATTAAACACATCACACCTGTCATGCCTGAACCTTTTAAAAACAAGTTCTCCCTTGAGTTAGTGCAACTGTTAGCGCTAAAAATACACGAGCAATATACGGAATTTAATCAGAACGCTTTTGTGCAAGCTGCCACCTTCGATTTTAATGAGCTTGAGCTAAAGCAACGTTCACAACAGATCACTGGGGCATTGCATCAGTTTATGCCGGACAGCTTTCAACGTTGTGAAACCATCATCAGAGAAATTCTGCACCCTGCGGAAATAGACAGTATGAATGAGGCGATTGTCGAGCAAGAAGGCATAAGAGGGTGGTTAATTATGCCGTTGGCTGATTTAGTCAGTATACGGGCCATTCCGGACCATTTTGAGGCAGGGTTAAATCTACTGAAGGTGTTAACCAGTCGTTTTAGTTCTGAGTTTGCTTTACGTGATTTCATTCTGTTTGACCAGCAGCGGGCACTTGACATCATTATGAACTGGCCCAAATCCGGCGATAAACATATCAGGCGACTGGCCAGTGAGGGCACCCGTCCCAGGTTACCCTGGGGAAAGCAGCTGCCAGAATTTATCGCGCAGCCAGATTTAATCAGGCCGTTGTTAGTGAATTTACTGAACGACAACGAAGAGTATGTGCGTCGTTCTGTTGCCAATAATCTGAATGATATTGCCAAAGACAATGCTGAATTTGTTTGTGAGTTTGTCGCTGAGTATTTACCCGATGCGGATCAGACGCGCCTGCGGTTACTTAAACATGCCAGCCGAACGCTTTTTAAGCAGGGGCATCCCAAAATATTAGCCCTGTTTGGCTACACGCCGTTTCAGGGCAGTGTACAATTTAGGTTGGCTCAGAAGCAGGTAGCAATGGAGAGTGCCCTGAGTATGCAGGTGGAATTGCATGGTTTAGCAGTGGGCAATCAGAAGTTGATGGTGGATTATATCGTCTGGCATAAAAAAGCTAATGGCACACAGAGTGCGAAAGTCTTCAAGTGGAAACAGTTGGAATCTTACCGTGGCGACGCCATCAGCTTAAAAAAGCAGCATTCGTTTAAATCAGTTACCACCAGAAAGTATTACCCGGGCGAACACAGAATTGCGTTGCAAATTAACGGTCAGGTGTTGTCTGAGGTCACATTTGAGCTAATTGCCGGTAAGTAAATACCAGAGAATGTTGCTTGTCCGGGGGCGGCTTCGCTGCATCGGGCAACACTCTCTGGCAACATGGTGTAGTTCAAGCCAGCGGCTTATTCAAACAGGCCAAGGTTTTCTTTGGCGTAGGCTTCAAAATCAGTGAAACCGCCGATATGAGTTTGATCTAAAAAGATCTGCGGCACTGTTTCCACAGGCTTACCCACGGTTTTTTCAAGGTCAGCTTTGCTGATCCCTTCTTCGTGAATGTTGATATAACGATATTTAAAATCATCCCTTTCCTGGGTCAGTTTTTCCGCAAGATCTTTTGCTCTGACACAAAACGGGCAACCATCTCTACCAAAAATTACAGCGTACATAGATTTTCCTGAATGAGTGAACTTGTTCTTAGTTTAGTGCTTAGCTAAAAATATAACAGTTGATAGATTCGATACCTGTTATCGGTTTTTTAAATGAACAGCGCCAGGCACTATTTGGCCAACAACCAACGTAAATTGCCTGATATTTAAACATCAGGCTGCATCAGTTTGTTAAATAGCTGTAAAGCTAATTGCAATGCCCCTTTAGCATCTTTTATAGTTGTGCCAGTTTAAAACAACAATAATACGGTATTAATGGGAATTTTAATGTTGGACCTTCCCGGTCAGTCTCTGACGGCGGAAGATAAGGAAATACTTGAGCATCCGTTAACGGGTGGCCTGATCTATTTCACCCGTAACTTTGAAGATCATCAACAGATTACAGAGCTTACCCGAGAGATCAGAATGGCAGTCAAAAAGCCGTTACTACTTGCGGTTGATCAGGAAGGTGGACGTGTTCAGCGCTTCAGAAAAGTCTTCAGTGAGCTGCCGGCGATGGCGAGTATTCTGGAACGCGCAGAAGGCGATATGGCACTGGCAAAAAAATACTGCCGTGCCATAGCCGAACTCATGGCGTTGGAAATTCAATCAGTAGGTATTGATATCAGTTTTGCCCCAGTGGCAGACATCAATAACATTTCTGAGGTTATAGGGGATCGGGGGTTTGCAAAAAATAAGTCAGATGTGGTGGCATTAGTCGCGTCATTTTGCCAGGGAATGCGTGATGCCGGTATGGCAACTACCGGGAAACACTTTCCAGGTCATGGCAGTGTTAAAGAAGACTCGCACATTGCATTGCCGGTGGACCAGCGTCCTGCTGAGGAGGTTCTCGCAACGGATTATTGGGTGTTTGAACAATTGGCACAACAAAATGTGCTGGATGCCGTAATGCCCGCGCACGTTATTTATTCAGCCTTTGATGATTTGCCAGCGGGCTTTTCTAAAGTGTGGATCGAGCAAAAGCTCAGAACAGAATTAGCCTTTAGTGGCGCGGTGTTCTCGGATGATTTGACGATGGAGGGGGCGGTAAAATGCGGTAGCCCTACAGAGCGAGCGCAATTAGCGATGGCAGCTGGTTGTGATATGGCCCTGATTTGCAATAATCGAGACGCTTCGATTGAAGTTCTGGATAATTACAAGGGTGATACAGCAATGTCACCGGCAATCCTGAAAATGATTATGCAGCAGGCCAAATACAACGGCTTAAACCATTGTCAGTCTTCGCAGCGTTGGCAAGAACTGCGTCAGATTCTGGATAGTTTTAATGACCACTAAACAAGCGATTATTGTTGTCGCGGTTCTCATCGCCGGGGTACTCAAATGGTATCTGGACAGTATCAGCGTTACAGCAGCGATTAGCTGGACTGCGGCAATAACTCTGGTTACTGCCGTGTTGTGGGTTTCAGAAGCGCTACCTATTCCCGCCACCTCCTTGATCCCATTTGCAGCTTTTCCGGCAGTAGGGGTTTTGTCCCATAAAGAAGCCGCATCAGCCTTAGGTAGCCATGTTATTGTGTTATTAATGGGCGCGTTCATGTTGTCGAAAGCCATTGAAAAGTCCGGCGTCCACAAGCGATTCGCCTTGCAAATGTTAAAATTAACCGGTGGCAAAAGTGCGGCGCGACTGGTACTTGCTTTTATGCTTACCGCTGCGTTGCTGAGTATGTGGATCTCCAATACGGCTACAACCTTGATGTTGCTGCCAATTGCCCTGGCAATTTTGTCCTCTATTGATAATCCGCGGTTGGCTGCTGCTTTGCTCCTGGGTATTGCTTATGCAGCCAGTCTGGGCGGCGTCGGCACCCCGATAGGCACCCCGCCAAACATTATATTTATCAGTGTCTATCAGGAATCTCAGGGGCAGGAAGTCACCTTTTTACAATGGATGAAAACTGGCGTGCCAATCGTTGTGATAGCGATTCCTATCATGGCGCTATGGTTGACCCGAGGTTTGGGGCAACTTGGTCCCGTTAACATTCCCACCTCAGGCCAATGGCGCCCAGCAGAAAAGCGTGTGGTAACAGTGTTTGGTATAGTCGCTTTAGCCTGGGTGAGCAGGCCCTACTGGTCTGATTTACTTGGCGTTGGGACCATTGGCGACAGTACGATTGCCCTGTTAGGAGTTATTGCCATGTTTCTGGTGCCCTCCGGCGACAAAGGTAGTGATGGTAAACCCGGTAATTTATTAGACTGGAAAACTGCCAATGATATTCCCTGGGGCTTGTTATTATTGTTTGCCGGGGGGATTTGTATTGCGAAAGCGTTTACCGCGTCGGGGTTAAGCCAAAAAATGGGCGATTTGCTCAGTTTTCTGGATGGCGTACCTTTGCCGGTACTGATTCTTTCGATTTGTTTATTTGTCACCTTTTTAACTGAAATTACCTCAAATACCGCAACGGCAACGCTGCTGATGCCAATATTAGCGTTGAGTGGTATGGCAATGGGCATCGAGCCGGCGCTGTTAATGATACCTGCCGCAATATCGGCCAGTTGTGCATTTATGCTGCCTGTGGCAACGGCACCCAATGCCATCGTGTACGGAACGGACAAGTTCCCAATAAAGACCATGGCCCGGGAAGGTTTTGTGTTGAATGTACTGGTGGCGTTTGTTGTGTCCGGAGTGAGTTATCTGACACTGCAGTAAACCGGATGAGCAATCATTCCGCAATTTGCTCGTCAGGTGCTGCAGGTCGGTTGTAGCGCCTGATTTGCACTACCATGCCAAACATCGGGTGGTCAAAGTAATGAATTTCTGTGCTGATCATGCGGCGTAACTGATCGAAATGAAACGCCTGAAGAAAATTGGGTTGCAGGGGCAGTTGATTGTTTGCGGTTGCTGATGAGGGCTCTAACCCTTGCTCAACAGGATGTTTAAAGCTGCTCCAATCAATGACCACGGGTTTTCTGAAGTTTAAATCACTGTCTATATGCAGATACGGCGTGCGGCCAATATATTCAATGAAGACCTTGAGTCGTCCATCTACTGTCCAGACCGGCAATGTTTCATCGTTTAACTTAGATTGTTGAAGCGCCAAAAGCGCTGCCGGAGACTCGCTCTCCTCAATGTTTTGATAGTCTTGTGCTGCCAGAACCGCTGCAATTTGTTCATAAAGGGTAGGGTTATGAAAGCGATCTTCAGCCTCAGGATGGCGCTTAGGTAAACCGGAGTAATAGTATTCCTGGCCAAAGTTCTCACCCGCATAAATGCGATACCAGGGGGCATTGTCTCTGCCCACAATTACATTTTGTCGCCAGGCTGTATGCAACAATACGTTTAAGCCCCTGGTGCGATTGATGTCTGTTTTGAGCGTTTTTAGTTGTAACAGCTGTTTCGGTAAGGTGTAGGCTTTATCTGCAAAGGGGTACTCAATACCTTGTAACGTTGCGGGAACGGTGCTCAATTTTACGTTATTACGCAGCGCATACGCTTCATCGCTGTAAAAATCAGTTAATTCTGTTGGCCATTGGCAATACAAAGAATCCGGAAGTTTAATTTCCGGTGACGACGATTTAATGCTGGTGTTGTCAAATTGATCAAACACAGGTTGTGAGTGGTCCCGATGCTTACCCAGGTCTTCGTCTGAGACTTCAAAAAAGCGGTCAAGTTGACTTTGAAATTGCTCAGAAGGTCTGGTAGAGGTTACCCATTCCGGGTCATGCAACAAGGCATTTTGCAGTAAACTGGTGGCAATCGGCGGCTCATCAGTTAAGACAACGGGGCGGGTTTGTGCAGGAAAAGGGATAACCTGGTTTTCCTGGTTGCACAGGCTTGCTCCCTGACGAAGAAAGTCAAATTCAGGGACCAGGGTTTCTGTGATAAAGTCACGCATACCCTGAGTATCAATCTGTGTAACCTGCAGCGGAAACTGTTCTTCCAATGTTTCCGGGGAGGTATCTCGTTCAAACAGAATCAATTCAACCTCAAACCACCAGGGATTTGACGTCTCATTAGCCTGTACCTGGGGGAAGGTAAAAGCGAATAAAACAATCAGGCTAAGAAAAAATGCTGCTTTCTGCAAAATGAAATTCCCTGGTTATTTATCGTTTAAACACTATGTTATCAGCCTTAGGCGACTTTCTGCTGTTTATTAAAATCTGTCAGTAAGTTTTCAATAAAAGCCAGTCGCCTGGTAGCTTCTGGTTTTTCAGAGGTAAACTTCAACTTTTGTGGTCCATCAAAGCGAAATACGTTGGGACGAGTTTGTATCAGTTGAATTATGTACCCTGGGTCTACCTTAGTGGATTCACTGAATTCAACAAAACCACCTTGTGCATTGGCATCGATTTTTGTAATACCTATTTGTTTAGCGCTTAGTTTTAACTCATGAACTTTAAACAAGTTCTTAGTTGCTTCGGGTAGCATGCCAAACCGGTCAATTAATTCAATCTGAATTTCCTTCAAATCCGCCCGTTTTTTACAGGACGCGATTTTTTTGTACATGGAGAGTCGCACATTGACGTCTGCAATGTAATCATCCGGCAATAGTGTCGGGATGCGCAGCTCCACTTCTGTATGTTGTGCCATCAGGTTATCTAATGATGGCTCTTTACCAGCTTTCAGCGCCTCCACCGCTTCTTCCAGCATATCCATATACAGGCTGAAGCCCACGGTAGTAATCTGCCCAGATTGTTCTTCTCCTAACAATTCTCCCGCGCCCCTTATTTCAAGATCGTGGGTGGCCAACTCAAAACCGGCCCCCAAATTGTCTGACTGAGCAATAGCCTCCAGGCGTTTGGTGGCATCTTTGGTCATGCGTTTAGGGTGTGGCGTCAACATATAGGCATAAGCCTGATGGTGAGAACGACCGACGCGGCCTCTGAGCTGATGTAACTGAGCCAGACCTAAATGATCGGCCCGGTCCATAATTATGGTATTTGCAGACGGGATATCGATGCCGGTTTCGATTATTGTGGTACAAACCAACACGTTAAATCGTTGGTGATAAAAGTCAGACATGACGCGTTCCAGTTCTTTTTCACGCATTTGTCCGTGAGCAACGCTGACTTTGGCTTCCGGCACTATTTCGGAAATTTCACTGGCGGTTTTTTCGATAGTCTCCACTTCATTGTGTAAAAAGTAGACCTGACCACCCCGCAAAATTTCCCGCATTACAGCTTCGCGTATCAGTGCTTTATCGCGTTGTTTAACAAAGGTTTTAATCGCCAGTCGCTTGGCCGGTGGGGTGGCGATTATTGACAGATCGCGCATGCCGTTAAGTGCCATATTTAATGTTCGCGGAATGGGCGTCGCAGTGAGGGTCAGTATATCGACTTCAGCACGTAGGCTCTTGATTCGTTCTTTTTGTTGCACCCCAAAGCGGTGTTCTTCGTCAATAATTAATAAACCCAGGTCGGCAAACTTGATGTCTTTTTGAATGAGTTTGTGGGTACCGATGACAATATCCACTTTGCCCCCGGCTAATCCTGCCAACACCTGTTTTTGCTCTTTGCTGCTGTTAAAGCGCGACATCACCTCTATCTGGAATGGCCATTGGCTCATGCGATCGCGAAAATTTTCAAAATGCTGTTGTGCCAACAGGGTTGTAGGGACCAAAACAGCCACCTGTTTGCCCTGACTTGCGGCAATAAATGCCGCTCGCATTGCAACTTCTGTTTTCCCGAAGCCCACATCGCCACACACCAGTCGGTCCATGGCTCTCGGAGACCCCATATCGTTGATAACAGCATTGATGGCTTGCTGTTGGTCATCTGTTTCTTCAAAGGGAAAGCTGTCAGCGAACTGGCGATAGTCCTGCCAATCTATTTTACAGGCCTGACCAGGTTTGGCTTCCCTTTGGGCGTAGACTTCCAGTAATTGCGCCGCTACGTCCCGTACTTTTTCTGCAGCTTTTTGCCGCGCCTTTGACCAGGTATCGGTACCGAGATTGTGCAATGGCGCCTGATCATCACCGCCGCTATAGCGACTGATCAAATGGAGTGAAGCGACCGGCACATACAATTTAGACTGTTTGGCATATTCAATAGTCAGGTACTCTGTCGTAACCCCACCGGCATCCAGGGTTTGCAGGCCAAGATAACGACCAACACCATGTTCAATGTGCACTACAGGCTGGCCTGGCTGTAATTCTGCCAGATTTCTGATAACCGCCGATTCATCAGTTGGCTGCTGTTTTTTACGCAATCGGCGTTGACTGACCTTGTGACCTAACAGTTCGGTTTCTGTAATAAAAGCCAGTGCACCGTCAGCGCCATGGATCACAAAGCTGTGATCAACATAACCCACGCAAATCCCCAGTTGTGCATGACCCGTTAAAAACGCTTCGGTATGCTCAAAAGGTTTTGGTTTTACAGACGCTTCCAGTAAAAGTTCCAGCAAGGCTTCTTTTCTGCCCGCTGTTTCAGCACAAAACAGTACTTTTGTACCACTGTCACGCCACGCTTTGAGTTGTGCCTGTAGTTTCGTGTAAGGACTCTTTGACTGAGCATTAATGGCGATGTCAGGGAGCTTTTCAATCGCATATTCAGTGCTGCCGGACTTTTGTTCAGACTGTTCGCTTCTGACATTTATTCTGGGCCACTGTTTTAGAAAACTATTGAGTTCCTCCACCCGAAAAAACAGAGATTGTGGGGGGAGCAGGGGTTTTAGGGGATCCCAACGGTGTTGTTCATAGCGTTCATTTACGTCTGCCAGGAAAAAATCAATGGCCTGAATTATATTGCCCTGGGTAACGAACAAAGTATCGTCGCTGATATAGTCAAAAATACTGGCAGTTTGCTGAAAGAACAACGGCAGATAATATTCAATGCCTGCCGGCATAACACCGGAACTGACGTCGTGAAAAATGGAGCCTTTTCCATAATGGCCGTCAAATGCTAGTTTGTAGTTTTCCTTAAACTGTTCGATACCTTGTTTATTGATAGGGAATTCATGAGCGGGTAACAGTCGAATGGATTCCCGCTTTTCTCCGGAGCGTTGGCTATCTGGATCAAACTCCCGAATGCTCTCAATTTCGTCGTCAAATAAATCCAGGCGCAAAGGACGTTGGGTGCCCATGGGGAACAGATCCACAATACTGCCGCGCACCGAATATTCGCCATGCTCCATTACCTGGTTAACTGCGTTGTATCCGGCTCGGTTGAGGCGGCTACGGAATGCCTCGATATCCAGCGTTTGACCTTGTTTGAGGAATAAAACGTATTTTCCCAGGTACTCAACAGGCGCGACTTTTTGCAGCATCGTTGTCACCGGGAAAATATAGATATCGCGCCCTTTTTGCGTCAGGTCATACAGGGTTTCAAGGCGTTGTGAAATAATGTCCTGATGAGGCGAAAACGTGTCATAAGCCAGTGTTTCCCAGTCGGGGAAAACAGAAACGTTGATACTGGTGTGCTTTAAAAAATGGCGAATTTCGCGTTCCAGTTTTAAGGCGCCGGGAGTGTCAGAAGTAACAACTACAACGCGCTTCTGGCTTTCTGTAGCACAATTTGCAATCGCCAGAGCGGATGAGCTTCCGGCAAGATTGCACCAATGTTGTTGTTCACCTGCTTTTTTGGGGAATACCGGGGAAAAAATAGTTTTTTGCATTGGAGAAAGTTAATTACTCGATTTTATCTGTGCGACTCTTAAGGTGCTTTGTTTGTAAATGCAGACTGGCGCGTACCAGTAGTTCCTGGTCTTGTTCGCGGATACTGTTGTATATGAACGCGATTTTGAACTGATCTTCGTCCAATGGTTCACACAGGATCGCTTCCGCATAACAAAATACGGCTGCGGCTTCTTCTTCCAGGAAAATTTTAAGTTGATATATGCCACCGGGCAACATTTCTTTGTTACTGGTGACAGTTAAACCTGCGCCACCGAACTCCGTAGTACTATAACGATTATCCTGATCATCTTGCTGATGCAGAATGTAGGACATCATCAAATCTATTTTTTTTGATTGATGATTGAGAAATTCAGCAAGTTCCCGTGCGTGATCACCCAGGTGTCGCAAAGGTCTCAGCGCCCGGGTTTCCAGTTCCGCCAGTTCACCCGCCATGCGAAAAGCGTAGGGCATATGGGTAATCAACTGTTCAGATGTCGGCACTGTAAACCCGGCTTCTACGGGCAGCAAATTTACATTCAGGACATGCTTTATCGTGAAATACTCATGATATTGCTCTAACTTTTGGGTAATGTTTGTATCACTCATTTAGGGCGCTTCAGGTTAATCATTAGTGGGGCATTTTTATCAGATTTTCTAATGCTTCAGGTTTGTGTAACAGGAATCCCTGGGCGTAATCCACATCAATTTCTTTTAATACTTTCAACATGGATTCGGTTTCCACAGCCTCAGCAATAACACTCATGTTATTCTCTCTGGCAATTGCCACTATAGATTCTACCATCATACGGCTGATCTTTTCGGAACCGATCTTGTGAATAAAACTGCCGTCTATTTTGACATACTGAACGTCTAACTCACGTAAAAATCCGTAAGAAGATGTGCCTGTACCGAAATCGTCCAGTGCAAATTTGCAGCCCAGTTGTTTTAACTTTTCAATAAAGCGACGGGTGGCGTTGAGGTTGGTGAGTGCCGATGATTCGTTAATTTCAAAACACAGCTTACTGGCATCGATGTCATACCGTTGAATCGTATCGTAAGCCTGATCAACAAAACTGGCTTTATACACAGACTCACCGGAAATATTGAGTGCTAATTCCCCTTTAAAATTGGGGAAGTCTGCCATCATCTGACAGGTTTTCTCCAGGACTTTTTGGTCGATAGCTGATATCAAATGGTATTGCTCGGCGATACTGATAAATTGCGATGGTTGTATCAGTTCCGAGCCGCTACTCTGCATTCGCAGCAGTACTTCAAATTTAGCAGACTGTTGTTTTTGGGTGGCGTAAATACCCTGACCAAACAAAGAGAATTTGTTCTGCTCTATGGCTTGCTGGATAACGGGCACCCAGCGAACAGCCCGGGTATTGTTGTTTACAGTTTCTTTTTCTTGTTCGTATATTAGCAGCTCACCGCCGCCCTGGGATTTCGATTCGAAGCACAAGCGTTCGGCAACACTCATGATATGGTTTGCATCCTGAAATTCAGCATTGAGTTCCACCAGACCCATACTGACATTAACGAACAGGTGCTCTTTTTCCCAGTCGAAGTGCATGTCGTTGATAGCTTTGCGAATTTCAACGGCGCGGCGGGTAGCTGATTCGATGTCCGGACTGTTGTAAATAATTGAAAACTCATCGCCACCCATACGGGCCACAATTTCGTCGTTATTGGCGATGCGTTTTAGCAGTGCTGAAAGATTGCGGATCAATTGGTCGCCAGCGGCATGACCACAGGTATCGTTAATCACTTTGAACTGATCGACGTCCATGTACAGATAGAATAGGGTAAAATCTTCCAGCATTTGGCTTTCAAGCAATTTGAAATCCAGATGTTCTTCCATTGAAATGCGGTTGAGCAGGCTGGATGTCATATCGTATTTAGCAAGGTGTTCCAGTTTGCTTTGTAGCTTTTGTCTCTCGGCAATTTCTTCAGTGAGCTTCTGATTGGACAGGGCTAATTCCCGCGTGCGCTCTTTGACTTTTTCTTCCAGGCTGTTGGTAATTTTCTCCAACGCTGCGTTGGTATCCGCCAGCGTATTGAGCAGCAAACTATTGCGCAAATGCACGTTTACCCGGGCCAAAACTTCATGGGTATTAAAGGGTTTAACAATATAGTCAACGCCGCCCAGTTCAAAGGCTTTGTTGATGTCCGTTTTGCTGCCGGTGAGAAAAATAATTGGAATTTTGCTGGTGCTGGGTTCAGTCTGAAGTCGCTTACACACTTCCAGCCCATTCATGCCTGGCATGTTGATATCTAAAATGATCAGGTCTGGCTGAAACTCAAAAACCGCCATTAATGCCGTTTCCCCATCTTCAACCGGAAAAACATTATGGCCGTAGTACTCCAATGTATGACAGATGGTCTCCAGATTAATCTGGTCATCATCTACCACCAAAATCTTGGCGAAGTCTCTGGTATCTGGAAAGTCTTCTTCGCGCATTAAGGCACCTTGTTGTGATTGCGTTTCGGATCAGCAAACTTATTTAACCGGTTTGCTCTACTGAAATCCTAGCAGTATCGCTTAAGTTTAGATAATTTAAAAAGTTTTTTTAGAATTAAGAAGAATAAAAGCGTAAATCAGACAACAAAAAACGGCCCGTTAAGGGCCGTTTCAATCGTACAAATAGGCAATTAAGCGGCTTTGGCTTTGCCTCTTCGGCTGGTTTTGGTTACCCCGGCTCGCAGGGCTTCAGGTTCAAAGTCATCGACATTGATCACTTCCAGGCGACCTTTTTCTGCGCGGTTAAGTAGTGCCACTTCCTGTTCGTTCAGCACACCCAGTTCGCTCCCTTTGATGGCCACCTGGTCAAGCTGTGTAAATGGCAGCTTTTCGTTGGCGGCATTACATACTCTGTCGAACAGTGGCTCGGCTTCCAGTATGTCTTTCAGGGTCTGTTCCATTTTGCCTATCGGGTTGTGTTCTGTCGGCGTTAAAAATTGACCGTGACCCAGGCGAGAACGGGCACTACCGGGTTGTTGTAAAATCAGGGCGATTTTATGTTCCAGTGCATCTGAAGGTTTGTTGTGGCGACGACCCCAGGGCATGATCATAAACTTCAGAATCCGACCAACCGCTTTACTGGGGAAGTTTTCCAGTAACTCGATAATTGCTGCCTCGGTTTTGTGCAAGGTATCTTGCATTGCCCAGTGCAGGAAGGGCAGATCTTCTTTTAAACGACCTTCGTCATCAAAGCGTTTTAAGGTAGCCGAGCCCAGATACAGATAACTCAGAATATCTCCCAGTCGCGCAGAAATGCGCTCTTTGCGTTTCAGTTCACCACCTAACATTGCCATGCAAATATCCGACAACATTGCCAGATTCGCGCTAAAGGCCGTCAGTGACTGGTAGTAAGGACGGGTTTCATCTTTGAAGGGGGCATTGATAAATTTCGCCGCTGTAAAGCCCAACCACTTGCTGCGCACCGTGTTACTGATGGCAAATCCAATATGACCGAACAGTGCTTTATCGAATTCTACGATAGCCTGGTTTTTGTCTTCGATTGCAGCTGCGTGGATTTCACTCAGAACAAATGGATGGCAGCGCATCGCACCCTGACCATAAATCATCATGTTGCGGGTCAGTATATTGGCACCTTCAACGGTAATGGCGATAGGAGCACCCTGATAGCCTCGGCCCAGATAATTGTTGGGGCCTAACATTACGCCCTTACCACCGTGAATATCCATTGCATCAATAACACACTGACGCATTTTCTCGGTCAGGTGATATTTACAAATTGCTGAAATGACAGACGGTTTTTCACCCAGGTCAACACCTTTTGTCGACATGCTGGTCACTGCGTCCATCAGGTAAGCATTGCCCCCGATTCGTCCAAGCATTTCTTCAATGCCTTCCATTTTGCCGATAGGGAGTTTGAACTGGCGACGGATACGGGAATAGGCGCCTGTGGCCAGAGCCATTGTTTTTACACCACCCGTGGAATTGGAGGGCAAAGTAATACAACGGCCAACCGATAAACACTCCACTAACATGCGCCACCCTTGTCCGGCCATTTTTACTCCACCAATGATGTAATCCAGCGGAACAAAAATGTCTTCACCTCGGATGGGGCCATTTTGAAATGGAACATTCAAAGGAAAATGACGATTGCCGATATCCAGCCCTTTCGTGTTGGATGGGATCAATGCACAGGTAATACCGATGTCTTTTTCTTCGCCAATTAACCCTTCGGGATCGTACAGCTTAAATGCTAAACCGACCACGGTAGCTACCGGAGCCAGCGTTATATAGCGCTTATTAAAGGTGAGTTTCATTCCAATCACCTCTTCGCCATTCCATTCACCTTTGCACACGACGCCTGTGTCAGGAATTGCCCCTGCATCGGAGCCTGCTTCCGGGCTGGTCAGCGCAAAGCAGGGCACTTCTTCGCCGCGGGCAAGTGCCGGCAAATATTGCTGCTGTTGTTGCTCCGTACCATAGTGTTGCAATAGTTCACCTGGGCCCAGACTATTTGGAACACCAACAGTACTGGCTAATACGGTACTTACACCTGACAGTTTTTGTAAAACGCGCGATTGCGCATAGGCAGAAAATTGCAGGCCACCAAATTCTTTTTTGATGATCATGGCAAAGAACTTATTGTCTTTCAGGTATTGCCATACTTCTGGCGGCAGATCGGCCAGTTCATGGTTAACCTGCCACTCATCTACCATTCCGCATACGGTTTCTACCGGGCCGTCAAGGAAAGCCTGCTCTTCCGCTGACAATCTGGCCTGAGGAATGTTGTGTAAGGTTTCCCAGTTTGGACTACCGCTAAACAACTCGCCATCCCACCAAACAGTACCGGCATCAATCGCATCTTGCTCAGTTTTACTCATTTCCGGCATAATTTTGCGGTACATTTTAAGCGCCGGCGCCGTGAAGTATTGCTTGCGCAGTGAAGCTGAATTCAAAGGGATCGCAATGGCGGCAAAGGCTATCCATCCCAGAACCCCAACCAGATTGAGCATGGTACCGACAATAAAAATAGCACCGACAGCCAGCGTAGTTTGGAAAAGTTTAATTCTTAAATAACTGCAAGCAGCTAACGCAGCGAACAGCGCAAAAAACCATATTAATAGATTCATAATGGCTCCTAAGGACAGTATGATTAATCTGTCCGGACAATTAAAATGTAAATAGTATGTTTAATTTATAGCATAATTGCCGGAATTCAAACAGGTGTTTGAATTATTTTTTTGTTTGCAAATATATGAGAATAAGAATTACTGGTTATGTGTGAATTACTTGGGATGTCGGCCAACGTGCCGACTGATATTTGTTTTAGCTTTTGTGGGTTGCTGGAAAGAGGTGGCAGAACCGGGCCTCACCGAGATGGCTGGGGTATTACCTTTTATGAAGGTAAAGGCTGTCGAAGCTTTAAAGATCCGTTGCCCAGTTGTGACTCAGAAATCGCGAAACTGGTGAAATCTTACCCAATTAAATCCTGCTCAGTGATTAGTCATATCCGTCAGGCTAATCGCGGCAAAGTGTCCCTGGAAAATACCCATCCATTTATCAGGGAGATGTGGGGACGCCACTGGACTTATGCTCACAACGGCCAGCTATCCAATTACAAAGACAAACTGCAATCAGATATTTTTCAACCGGTTGGCAATACAGACAGTGAAATGGCGTTTTGCTGGATTATGGATAACATCAAGAAAAAGTACCCTAACAGGCCGAAAGACATGAAACCGGTTTTCCGCTATGTGGCAAAACTCGCGGCATCTTTAAGGGAGTTGGGGGTTTTTAACATGCTACTGTCTGACGGTATATACCTGATGACCTACTGTACTACAAAGTTACATTGGATAACGCGCCGTGCACCGTTTGGAAAAGCAACCTTAATTGATACCGACTGGGTCATTGATTTTCAACAGGAAACAACGCCTAATGATGTGGTATCTGTTATCGCAACAGAGCCTTTGACAGGGGATGAAACCTGGCAAAATATGACCCAGGGAGAGTATGTTTTGTTTAAAAAGGGGGAGCCCATACTCAAAGGTGTAAAATAGCGATAACTCGCCCGAAAACACTTCTGTGCACGGGTGAAAGCAATTTGCCAACAAATCTGATAAGTTTAAGGTGTATTACAACTTGTGCCCAACAGGATAGAGGGCGCAAGTAAAACAATTATAAATAAGACAGAAAATTTCGAGGAAACTATGAAAAAGTTAACGTACATTTCAACTGCTGTTTCACTGGCACTGATGTTAGGAGCCTGTGGGCAGGCACCGACACAGGAATCCGCACAGGTAGAAACCCCGGCAAGTACTGAAGCTGCCGCCATGACTGAATCTGAAAAGGCCAACCAGTTATTCGAAGATATCTTTATGGAGAATGTTATGCGCTCTCCTATGTATCAATCCTATCTGGGTATCAAAACCGATCAGGATAAGTGGGACGATTTGTCTGCCGAGCGCGAATTAGAAGATCACGAACTGGAAAAAGCACAGCTGGCGCGGGTTAAAGCAATTGATGTTAATCAGTTAGATACGCAGACAAAATTAAGCTGGCAATTGATGGTTCAGCAACTGCAAAACGGTATTGATGATTTTAAATGGCGCAATTATAACTACCCCGTTAATCAGATGTTTGGTTTACATTCCAGTGTGGCTTCTTTGCTGATAAACCAGCATCGCATTGCTGATGTTACTGACGCTGAGGCCTACATCGCCAGATTGAATGGTTTACCGAAACTTTTCGAGCAACTCGTCGCCAATCTTAATGAGCGCGCAGAGCAAGGTATCATCGCACCCAAGTTTGTTTATCCATACGTTGTCAATGATAGCCAGAATATCATTAGTGGTGCGCCATTCGACGAGGGTGATGACAGTACGTTATGGGCTGACTTTTCGAAAAAGGTTGGCGCACTTGAAATTGACGAAACACAAAAACAAGCGCTTTTGGATGCCGCAAAAACGGCCCTGACCAATGCCGTAAAACCCGCTTATGAAAGTTTGATTGCCGGTGTGCAAAACATCGCTGCACAGGCGGATGATAAAGATGGTGCGTGGAAGTTTCCTGAAGGCGAGGCCTTTTATAACAACGCCCTGGCCCGCACTACCACCACCAGTCTGAGCGCACAAGATATTCATCAAATTGGTTTAGATGAAGTAAACCGCATTCATGATGAAATGCGAGCAATCATGAAAAAAGTCGGTTTTGAAGGCACATTGCAGGAGTTTTTCGTGCATATGCGCGACAACGAGCAGTTTGTTTATCCGTCAAATGAAGAAGGCAGGCAACGTTATCTGGACGAGGCGACAGCCCTGATTGACAACATGAAACTTCGACTGGATGAACTGTTCATTACCAAACCCGAAGCTGATTTGATTGTGAAAGCAGTAGAACCCTTCCGGGAAAAGTCAGCCGGCAAGGCCTTTTATCAGCAACCTTCTATGGATGGAACGCGACCCGGTACCTATTACGCTAATCTGTATGATATGGCGTCAATGCCAACTTATCAGATGGAAGCTCTGGCTTATCACGAAGGGATCCCGGGGCACCATATGCAGATAGCCATCGCCCAGGAATTAGAAGGCATTCCAAAGTTCCGCAAATTCGGTCGTTACACGGCTTACACGGAAGGATGGGGTTTATACAGTGAGATGGTGCCAAAAGAAATCGGTTTATACGAAGACCCTTATTCTGATTTCGGTCGCTTAGCAATGGAGCTTTGGCGAGCCTGTCGTCTGGTTGTAGATACCGGCATTCACGCCATGAAATGGAACCGGGAGCAGGGCATAGACTATTACGTCAGTAATACCCCTAACGCTGAAGCCGATGCCGTTAAAATGGTAGAGCGACATATCGTTATGCCCAGCCAGGCCACGGCCTACAAAATCGGTATGAATAAGATCATTGAGTTACGCGAGAAAGCGAAGACAGCGATGGGTGATAAATTCGATATTCGCGAATTTCACGACATCGTGTTAGCAAATGGGCCTGTGCCATTAGACGTACTGTCCGGATTTGTTGACCAGTACATCGCCAGCAAATAAGCGAGACGCAGACAACAATAAAAAAGGCCGATGACGGCCTTTTTTGTCGCTGGAAAATGAATCTAATTTAGCAGCTTGTATTCAGAAAGTTGGATGTCACCTTGTTCGTCACCGTCTTTAAATTGTTGTAAACGAACTAACTGATAATTCAGATCCGGAGCAAACCAGGACCAGGTAACTCGCTTATTGCTGCTGCGAATGGTCTTGACTTTGATGGTGTTAAGTTTACCAAAGGGGAGTTCCAGTACTTCCTCTCCGGCGATTTCAAAACCGTAAGTTTTCAGCTGACCACGATAATTGATCAGGTTATAACTGATGTCCTGATTATTCAGCTTGAGTTGCCGTTGCAGATCGAAGCGATAAAGCTGGTTGTCCCATTCACCTTGCCAGTTGATGGTCGCGGGATCCTTGCGGCCTGATTTAATAACCACAGACTGGTCTTTGTCGTTAAATGTCAGACTGAGGGATTTGTCAGGACCGGTACCTTCGCGCTTGTATTGATATTTCTGTGGGACAAACTGGCCCTCAACAACATCAAACAAACTGGTTTCGGCACGGCGATCTGACAGGAAGAAAATTGACACATCACTTTTGTAAAAAAGCTTATAACCTGCGTCGGTCTTTTCCAGCGACATTACAGCGTGACCAATATCACTACCATTGCGATAGGCAATATATCGGGCTGAAAAGGGAGCCAGACTGGCCTGAGGCTGTGCGATTTCAGTTGTAGCTTCAGTGACTACCGTCGTTGCCGGTGAATCAACCTGTTGAGCGACACCTTGTGGGATAAAACATGTGGTTAAAAAATAAGTTAGCGGGATCGTAAACTGTTTTTTAAACTTCATGTACTAACCCTGTTTCTGGCAATTGCTGTTGTTGATAATGGACGCCTTCAGCGGTCATTGTTATTTTGTCTTCACAAATAAGCTTAACCGCATAAGGATAAATCTGATGTTCTATTTTATGCACTTTCGCTTTCAAGGAATCAACGTTGTCTTCTGCAAGTATAGCGACTGGTCCCTGAACAATAACAGGGCCGCCGTCTAATTCAGGTGTTACAAAATGTACAGAAGCACCATGATAACTTTCTTTAGCATCCAGCGCCCGCTGGTGCGTATCCAAACCCTTAAATTTAGGTAGAAGAGAAGGGTGGATGTTGATTAATTTACCGGTGAAGTGTTCGACAAATTGATGCGTCAGGATGCGCATAAAGCCAGCCAGCACCACAACATCCGGATTAAAGGCGTCTATCACTTCCTGTAGTTTTGTGTCAAAGCTTTCCCGGTCCGGAAAAGCTTTGTGATCGATAACCTGATGAGCAATATTATGCTGTTTGGCCCGGGTTAATCCGTAGGCATCTGCTTTGTTGGAAATTACAGCCACCACCTGACCTGGTATTTGGTTGCTTTCCGTCGCGTCAATAATTGCCTGTAAGTTTGAACCGCTTCCTGATATGAGTACGACAATACGTTTCATAAAAGCCGACTCAGCGTATTTCTACCTGGGCTTCATCACCATCCCGTGCCGCAATATCACCAATAATCCAGGCGGTTTCGCCCAGTTCATTAAATTGCTTGGTTATTGCTTCTGCTGCTGCCGCCGGAACCGCCAGAATAAGTCCTACACCACAGTTAAAGGTTCGGTACATCTCTCTGGTTTCAACGTTGCCCTGTTCCTGCAACCAGTTAAAGATGGTCGGCCACTGCCAGGAGTTTCCGTCGATCAGTGCTTTGGCTGACGCGGGCAGTACTCTGGGGATATTTTCCCAAAAACCGCCACCGGTGATGTGCGAAATTGCGTTGACAGGATGTTGCTCAATCACATTTAAGGTGTTTTTGACGTAGATACGGGTCGGTTCCAGTAGATGCTCGGCTATCGTTTTACCGTCCAGTAATTCACTGGTGTCAGCGCCACTGACTTCAATAATTTTGCGAATTAAGGAAAAACCATTGGAATGCGGTCCGCTGGAAGCCAGCGCAATTAATTTATCGCCCGGGGCAACCTTACTACCGTCAATGACTTCGTCTTTTTCCACCACACCGACACAAAACCCGGCAACATCGTAATCGTTGCCATGATACATGCCTGGCATCTCTGCTGTTTCACCGCCTATCAGAGCGCAACCCGACAGTTCACAACCTTTACCAATGCCAGTTACCACTTCAGCTGCTATATCAACATCCAGTTTGCCGGTGGCGTAATAGTCCAGGAAGAATAAGGGTTCGGCACCCTGAACAATTAAATCGTTAACACACATGGCCACCAGATCAATACCGATGCTGTCGTGTTTGTTTAAATCCATAGCAAGACGTAATTTGGTCCCCACGCCATCGGTACCGGATACCAGAAGCGGACTTTTGTATTTTTCCGGAATCGAGCACAACGCACCAAATCCACCGAGCCCACCCATAACTTCTGGCCTATGGGTTTTTTTAGTGACTGATTTAATTCTTTCTACTAGCTCGTTACCTGCATCAATATCAACGCCGGCATCTTTGTAACTCAGGGATTCTTTACTCAAAACGACTACTCTGGGTGTGGATAAAATTGGCGCTAATGTTATCAATTTAACAGCCTGATGAATACTGATTTGTCTTTTCAAATTGCCTTGAATTTAAGCAAATGAGTTAAATATTTTATTCTGAGGGGTGATCTTTGTCTCATATTCCAGGACAATAAACGCATTATAATCACACAGTTGACTTAATTTGCTGCGAAAAACGGTATGTTTACTCATTTGTTGCCTGAGCGTGTTTAACGTTACTGCGGCAGTGATACAAAACCTTTATGAGACCAAAGTGCGGGTTAATAGCCAAACTGTGGCTGCACAAAATAACGCGATTCGCGATAGTTACTATCAGGTGTTGGTTAAAGTCAGTGGTTCAAAGTCCATTACAGAAGTGTCTGAACTAACGTCTAAAGCCGGTGACGCGAGGGATTTAATACAGTCATTTCGCTTTGAGATTATCGATGGTGAGCGGTTTATGGTTGCTCAGTTTGACGAAGGAAAAATCAACCAACTTTTAACCGATATAGGTAAACCGATCTGGGGTAAACGGCGGCCTGATACACTGTTGTGGTTTACCTGGCTGAATGAGCGAGACGACAGAGAGTTGGTTACCGCGACGGCAGATCCTGAGGTTAAAAAAATCTTATTAGAACAAGCGCAAATCCGAGGTATTCCTTTCAGTTTTCCGTTAATGGACATAGAGGATGCACAGATTATTCATGTTTATGATGTATGGGGGCGTTTTGATGGCGTTGTTAAACGCGCGAGCCAGCGGTACCCGAACGACAATCTGGTTGCGGCAAGGTTGTTTGACCGACGACAGCTAACCACAGCAAACACAGAAGTATCCGATCAAATGCGCTGGCAAATAGACTGGCAGGTATTAAATGATGAATTGATCGAAGAAGGGACTTTGTTTGCAGCGGAACGCAATCAGGTTATTACTCAGTTTATCGATATGTTAGCTAATAAACTGGCTGAGAGATTTGCCGTGGTATCCAGCAGTTATGAAACGCAAAACTCAGTGACCATGACTATCATCAATCTGGATTCCATTGAGGCTTACGTGTCAGCGAAAAAGTTTCTGGAATCACTGGCGATTGTTAACAGTGTCCGGTTACTCAATGTGTCGGGGCAGAATGCCACTTTTCAATTGGATATCGTGGGGGTTCAGGAAGATCTGATTAATACCCTGGAGCTGGACGCAAAAATATCTCAAAAAACTGATCCATTCGGCAGAGTGGTTAATGAAATGGAGTTTATATGGCTTCGATAACCCCGCAGTTAGCCTTGCCCATTTCCAGCTCAGAATTTCATACCTTTGAGAACTTTATTGTTGCTGATAATGTCGAGTTGCTCGAACACCTCAAAGGTCTGGCAGCAGGTAATGCCTCTGAGTCCGTCATTACTTTTGTAACCGGTGGGCGAGGTGACGGTAAAACACACCTGTTGAACGCCAGTTGTAATCTCGCCAACGATAATCAGCAAATAGCAGTTTACATTGACCTGGATGCTGCGGATTCACTCAGCCCCAGGATGCTGGAAGGGTTGGAAAACTGCGATCTGGTTTGCGTAGATAACATCGATGCCATATTGCTTAATAAAGAGTGGGAAGTGGCGGTCTTTGATTTGATTAATCGAATATTAGAAAGAGGCAATGTGCACATCATTTTGTCTGCACAAAAAATGCCTAAATTAATGTCATTCCGGTTACCGGATTTGGCGTCTCGCTTGGTGTGGGGGCAGTGTATGAGCATACGCCCGATTGGTGAACAGGAACGTGTTCAGTTATTACATCTGATGGCCAAAAATGCCGGACTGGAATTACCCGACGATTTGGCAAACTTTCTACTAACCCGTTTACCCAGAGACTTACATTCTCTCACCCGTGCGATGAAAGCACTGGATGAGAGTTCATTACAAGCCAAAAGAAAACTAACAATACCTTTTGCAAAAGACGTTTTGGGTATCAGTTAGGCGTTGGTTTTTGCTGTCCGGGTAATTTAGGTCTGCCATGGTGCAAAGCATGTTGCAGATAATGAGCGCGTTGCTCCGCTGATGCACTTTGCAAATCGCTTGTTACACCACGCCCGGCATTGCCATCTAAGTTTAAGTTATCCTGCCAACTTTCGCCCGGATTCAGATATTTCGGCTCGGGTAAGGTTGGCTGAATCGCGTCAACATCCAGACCAGGATAAATGTTGCGCACAGTTTGTCGGGTGCGACTCAGTAATGCCGGGTCATTGATTCTCGAGCGCTGCCCCCAGGTAACGATTAACTCAGGATTATTACTAACCACCTCCATGACCGCTGTGTCGGCTTCTGCATTAAACCGATATGCCATCATGAATCGTTCGAATAAGGTCGCGTAATCTTCTCTGATAGAGCTGTAGCTGTAATACATGGCGGCTCTGTCGTTCTCAAACATATCTGCAGCATCGACATCGGTGACATTGCGCTGTGCGGTTGTTGCTGTTGCACCGGCAAAACTCACCTGGGCTAAAGCCTTTAGTTCATCTGAATTAAGTGGATAAAAGGATGCAAAATTAGTTGAGTCTGCCGGCATCAGGTTGTAATAAGTCAGCGGATCAGAAGTAGAGGGGATATCTTGCCATCTGTCCGGTGGGAAATAGTCATTGGCATGGGCCAGTTCGTGGTACAGCAGCCAGGTGATATCGGCTTCTACGTCTTCGAAGATACGGCTTAATCGCTGTGCCCTGGGATAGGCAGCTCTTGATAAATAACTCTGGTTGTTACGCACATAACGCCAGGGCATAAAGAACTGTAACTCAGCACCAAAGGCACTGCGAAAATCTGGCACGTCATTTAGGGTGTCGCGTTCTTCCGGGCTTACCCAAAAGTTATTGGCATCGAGATAAATTGCGCCGGTAGCGACCCAGTAAAAAGACGGTCTGACTTCGTAGGAGATAATGATTGCCGTTACGCCGCGAAACAGTAACAACATATCCTGGGCTGCCACGGAGTTTTCAAGGTAAGTTTTTAGTCGGTCACCCATCCATTGGTGGGATACAAACACCCGGTCCATGACGTCTTCAATACTGGGTGACTGAGTTACCTGACCCAGCAGCGGCAAAGTTGAAAACCGGCAGGAACTGCTGACGGTATTATTGTAAACGCAGCTTTCTAACGCATTTGCGTAAGGAGAGTCGCTGTTGTAAGCATGCATTTCCGTTGTAACGATGCGCTCCGCCGAATCGGGGAAAAAACCATTGTCACTGGCGGTCACGTTTTTCACCAGAACATAGGCGTCTTCGCTGACATTGTCGCCATTGTCCAACGTCATTGTGGCCCGGAACTGTAAAAGTTGATCGGCGCTAACGGACGGGGCAGTGAAAAACAAAAACTGATTGTCTTCAGTCTGGGTATAATTGCTTTGAGGAACGGTTACACCGGCAGTTTGTTGCCAGCTAATACTGATGATTTGTCGATCGGGTACAGCGTCTGCGCGAAGTGATACCTTAGCCGTTTCGGAAACCGCGTGATCCAACCTGACAGTGGCGCTTTGGTTATTGTCATTCACTAACAGCGTATGATTGTCCTGAAATTGCACGGCACCGTTATTGTCCGTCACCGTTACCCTGAACCCATATTCTCCCGCTGCCGGTGCATCAAAGCTCAACACCTGGCTATCTTCAGTTACCAGATTAATGGTCGTTCCGGACGTTTGTGCCCATTTAAATTGGTAGGCAGAGGCGTCGGTATTTAACATGGCGACTATGCCAACACTTTCGTTGACATTGGCTTCGCTATCTCCCTGAATGGTCAGTTGGGTTGCGGGAGTGGTTGGCGTACCTGGTGACGGCGAATCGCCCGAGCTGCCCCCTGAACCACCGCATGCAGACAATAGCATTACAGAACCTAACAACAACACTCTGGCCACAACGATTTCCTCTATTGTAATTCTGACAGTTTTTTCAATTTTAGCCCCAATTCTCTGCCTCTGCTTCGGGCGTAGTAACAACAGCCAATAAACATCAGCAGTGCAAAGAATAGTTCGATGGCGGCGTACCACCAATTTTGTTCTGTGTATATTGCAGTAAGACCGTGTAAAAAATAAATCATTACAACAAAGTTTGCCCAGGCATAGGTGTAAGGCTTTCCTTGCAACAGTCCGCGAAGGGGAAACACCAAAGGTAACACCCAGAAAAGAAATACAAACAGATTAGAGTAGTTGCTGGTGCTTAAGACAAAATGCCACAGTATTACCCAGGCCAGCAAACCAAAGTAACCAATTAGTGCCAGCACCCGAAATTGGCGTGTTTGTGCCGACATAGTCGAAACTGTTGAGGTCGTGTTTTCGGTCATGAATTTCTCATTAATTTTTTTGTGATTTGCGCTAAACGTTTACCTTGTTTAAACGCCAATTGCTTCTCGTCTTCGCTTAATCGATCTGCAAACTGATTACTAACGACATGGCTGGCACCATAGGGCGTTCCGCCGGTTTTGGTATCATGCAACTCCGGTTCTGAGTAAGGTATACCACACAGCAGCATTCCCTGATGAATCAATGGCAGTGACATACTGAGCAGGGTCGACTCCTGGCCACCATGCATTGAGGATGATGAAGTAAATACCATGGCTGGTTTATCTACCAGGCTTCCTTTCAGCCACAGTGCTGTGGAGTCCTGTAAAAAGCGTTGTAATGGCGCTGCCATTTGTCCGAACCGGGTTGGGCTGCCCATTGCCAGTGCCGCACAATCAGCGAGGTCTTGCTGACTGGCATATTCGCTGCCGGTGTCATCTGTTGTCTGCGCAACCGTCATTATGCGGGCTTCCAGCTCTTCACTGGCGATACCCAAAGCAATTTGTTCTGCCAGTTTCTTAGTGGCGCCGTGACGGCTGTAATAAAGCACCAGAATGTAGGCCATCAGAACAGCTCTAACACAGACTCAGGGGGCCGCCCGATACGAGCAGCATTACTTGTAATGACAATAGGACGTTCCATCAATTTGGGAAAGTTCACCATGGCATCCAGAAATTGCTGCTCGGTAGAATCACTTTTACTCAGTCCCGCTTCTTTAAATTCCGGCTCTTTCACCCGCATCATTTCAATAAATGAGCTGAGCCCTAGTTTATTTTTCAGCTCGGTAAGTTGCTCACCAGTCAACGGTGTTTTCAAATATTCAACCACCTCGGGGCTGTGTTGGGCATTGGTGAGTAATTCCAGAGTTTGACGACTTTTAGAACAGCGAGGGTTATGTAGAATGGTGACGTTTGACATGCTAATCTCGAAAAACTAAAAACATCTATTCTAACGATACAACGCTTCAGAGAATACAAAATTGCGCAAAAATATTATTTTTTTTCTGATAGGACTGGTCTCGCTTTCTGCCGGGATTGTTGCATTCAAACACAACCAGGCTGACTTCGTGACCATTGACCAACAGGCTTATCGTTGGGGAGAACTTCGCGGGCAATGGGTGGTGGTTAATTACTTTGCGGAATGGTGTGCACCCTGTCTGAAAGAAGTACCGGAACTCAATAAGTTTCACAACACGTCAGGATATCCACTGTTCGCCATCAGTTTCGATAATGAAACTGACGAACATATGCAGCAGCTTCGCAATAAATATGACATGCGTTTCCCGGTGATCAGTACGGCAATCCCGGCAAAGCTTCCCATGGAGCCGCCAAAAGCATTGCCTGCCACTTACATTATCGATGACCATGGAGTAGTCAGACAACGTCTGATGGGTGAGCAAAGCAGCGACAATATTATTAAAGCAATCACCCGATTAAAGGGACTTTAAACGCTTTTGACTTTCCCGTAACTGTTCAATTCTGGCTCTGATTCGTTGCCGTTCCAGGTTGTTACCTTCAGCAAAGTTATAGGCAGTGTGCAATTCGTCAATCGCATTGGGGTAGGCAGCGAGTAACGAAAAATACTCGGCTTTGGCCTGATGCATTTGCAAGAAAGCTTGTTTTTTACCATGGGCGTCTATCAGCATCTGATAACTCAGAACATGGTTGGGATTTAGCAACAAATAATCGTTTAAAACTTCAATTGCCTTATCATAGTCGCCATTTTCGATGGCGGCATTGGCGAGATTTAAACTGATCACCCTGTTTCTTGGGATTTTACTGGCCAGATTTTCCAGATTGCGTATTGCCTGATCTTTGCGATTAAGGGCCAGTGAGATATCGGTGGCGAGATCGATATAATACAGATTTTCAGGATCTTCTTTTAACAACACTTCCAGCGCTTTTTCTGCCTTTAATGGTTGCTCATTGGCCAGGTATGACAATGCCAGACCATAGTGCATCGCTTTTTGTTGTACGCCCTGGGTATTGCGGAGTTTATTTTCAAAGTCTGCAATGTTGTATTTGGCATCAAACATGTAACGAGCCTGAATCCGCGCTTTTACCAGATGAAACGGCAGACTGTCTGGCAAGTTTTTGCGCTGGTAATAGGCCTGGCGCGCCCTTGCATCGGAAACCCTGGACTCGGGCAGGGGGTGAGTTTGTAAAAATGCCAACTGCTTTGACTGGCCGCGGCTCTTTTCGACCAGTTTGCCAAAGAATGAAGCAGCCCCACTGACATCAAAGCCAGATTTATCCAGCATATCAAATCCCACCCGGTCAGCTTCCTGTTCGTTAGAGCGCGTGTAATTAATGCCAAATTGCGAAGAGGCTGCCTGACTGGCGGAAATTGCAGCAATCCCGGCTTCAGGATCTGCCATAGTGAGCAGAATCCCCCCCAGAATACTGGCCAGCGCCAGAGGTGCAGCCTTGCTTTGTGCCGCAATGCGACGCGCAATGTGACGTTGTGTTACGTGGCTAATTTCGTGAGCCAGCACTGAAGCCAGTTCGCTTTCGTTGTCTGCCTGATAAATTAAACCGGTATGCACACCAACATGACCCCCAAAGAATGCGAAGGCATTGATGGCATCGTTATTGATCCAGAAAAAGGTAAAGGGAAATTTGACATTGTCAGCGTTAACCACCAGTCGGTTGCCAATATCGCTTAAATATTCCTCCAGCAGTGGATCAGAAATGACAGGCGCCTGACTACGCAGCTGCTTCATCATTAGTTCACCAATTTCTTTTTCTTTGCCAATGGTAATTGCATCAGAGGCTACGACTCCGATTTCGGGTAAGGAATTTTTATCTTGCCCAACCTGGGCACTGGCTAAGAAAGCACTGACTGACAGCAATAAACAGAACAGCTTTTTCATCATATCGTTAATTATTTGCTCTTTTTAAAGGTATAAAATTGATAACGTTGAACGGCTAATCTGGTTGACAGGTGGTTATTCCACCGAACCTTCTTCTTCAATGCGCTCAATGATGTGGTTAATGGAGTAGCCTTTTAGACCGACAATATCAATTTCTGTTGCAAGATCTTTTAAAATATTATCAACCGTCATTGCTGCAAACCTCACCAGCTTTTGATCTATCTCATCACCACGGGTAAACGCGAAGCGAATAAACTCAATAAAATCCGGTAGTTTTATCAAACATTGCATGGTGCTTGGGTCCCAAACGGTGAAGTCAATCTTGGGATTGTTTTTACTGTACAAAACCACCGGCTCTTCATTGACTTCAGGTATACAATGCACTTCATAATTGTTGCCAACAAAGCGACGATGAACAATTAACTGCGGCTTTCTCTTTACCGTGATTTTGCCACTGAGTTGCTCTTCACCGCCGAGACGCTCCAGATTCCAGTTGTTTCTTTTAACGAGGCGTTTAAAGGCATTGTCAAAGCCATGAATATTCATGCCTTCAAGCTCGGCAATTGAACTGGCAACTAAATGAAAAAATGGTGGAATTTCTCCCCAGTTAGAACTTTTGCGCTGTTGACTAATGGATTTTAACGTGATGCTTTCAGTCACCGGGGATTCCTTGAATATTTTGGTACCTTGGGCCTGTTTGACCTTTGGTATGTCAGTTTGTTCTGTAAAAACGCATTTTTGGCGAATGGCTTGGGCTGTACCTGTTTATCATTTCTGATTTGTTGGGCGGCAATTCAGGCCACCAGAGCGTCAATCATTCGCGTGGCTAAATGATAATCAGGCCACAACAACAATATACAGACTATATCATGCAAATCTCGTTTTGACAGAATGAGTCTGATAATATGCGCCAAGGAATACTGTAACGGAAGTCTGTGTATGTTTGGAGTGTTTGGTCGTTGGTACGAAAGGAAGTTCTCAGATCCTGACGCAGCTATGTTATTGCTGCTATTGGTATTATCTGGTGTTTTCTTGCTTTTCTGGGGCGGCATTCTGACTCCCGTGATTGTCGCCGTAGTACTGGCCTATCTGTTGGATTGGCCGGTTGTCAAACTGGAAAAGGCACAGGTAGGCAGAGAATGGGGCAGTAGCCTGGTACTACTCAGTTTTATTGGGCTTTCTATTTTAGTTTCTCTGGGCCTGGTTCCCGTTATCTGGCAACAAAGTGTCAATCTTATTGGTGAGCTACCCGACATCTGGCAAAAAGCCCAGGTATGGCTACTGAGTTTACCCGACACTTATCCGCATTTAATTAAAACCGATCAAATCCAGGAACTGCTTGTGGGTGTGGATGACAAGGTGGTGTCCCTGGGTGAAAAAATCATATCCGCTTCTTTCAGTTCTTTGTTTGGATTTGCGGCATTGTTAATTTACTGCATTTTGGTGCCGTTAATGGTGTTTTTTATGCTTAAGGACAAAAACCTGCTACTCACCCAAATCTCAGGCTTTTTACCTACGCAAAGACGGTTAATCGTGCAGGTGGCACAGGAAATGAACCAGCAAATCGTCAATTACATTCGCGGTAAAGTGATTGAAATCATCATAGTAGGAACCGTATCCGTAATCACTTTTCTGGTCATGGACTTGCGCTATGCTGTATTGCTTGGGGTGTTGGTGGGATTCTCAGTGCTTATCCCGTTTATCGGCGCAGCCGTAGTTACATTGCCTATTGCCGTTGTAGCGCTCTTTCAATGGGGTATTAGCCCGGAATTTTGGTATGTCATGGTTGCCTACGGCATTATTCAGGTACTCGATGGTAATGTTTTGGTTCCGATTCTGTTTTCTGAAGCGGTCAGTCTGCACCCACTGTATATCATAGTCGCAGTGTTGTTTTTTGGCGGCCTGTGGGGGTTCTGGGGAGTATTCTTTGCGATCCCATTGGCGACTTTGGTTAAGGCATTGGTTAACGCCTGGTCGTCACCCGTTATGAATTATCAAAAGGAAGAAGAAGCCGCACAATAGGTGCGGCTTTGCGCAATATGTTAGTTGGCTTGTTGCAGATAATTAAGCACCACTTCGTGGTGATCTTTAGTTTTAAACTTGTTAAACACTTTTTCAATCACACCTTCCTCGTTGATGAGAAAGCTGATGCGATGTAAACCATCAAATTCCCGGCCCATGAACTTTTTTAAACCCCAAACGCCAAATTGTTCCGCGACCGCGTGGTCTTCGTCCGAAAGCAATTCGAAATTGAGTTGGTCTCGTTCGATAAACTTGCCTAAGCGTTTAACAGGGTCGATGCTGACACCGTAAACTTTTACATTTAACGCATCGAGTTTGGCTTTGCTGTCTCTGAGACCCTGTGCCTGCACAGTGCACCCCGGTGTCATGGCTTTGGGGTAAAAGTACATTAAGGTTTTCTGGCCTATAAAGTCAGCTGAATTGACTAACTGACCATCCTGATTAGGGATACTGAATTGCGGGACGGGTTGTCCTTCGGAAATCGTATTCATGATAAAATCCTATGTTTTCTCTTTCATTGACCCTTGCAGGTTATGTTGTTTAATAAAGTCATTAAACAAAGGTTCAATGGTATCAATTTTTAATTCCTGTGGCATGCTCACCACCATTTTACACTCGACCCTGGTGTGTTCCTGCTCTATATCCACCGTCTTTTGTCGGAACGCATTAATGTGTATTCCGTGATGGGTAAACAACGTCGTAATATCTTTGATGATACCGACCGCATCCTTACCATTGAATTCGACATCTGCCAAATGAACCAGGTGTTGCTTGGTGTGATGGCTGGTACGTTTGACCATGCAAAGAAGATCGAGTTTTTGAGCCAGACTTGGCAAATTAAACTCAGCTTTAGTGATGGACGACAGCGTCCCCTCTAAAATCATGTTAAAGGAAAAGTCTTGTCCATAGTGAGCCAGACGACTGTCCAAGATGTTACAGTTAAGAGAACATGCCAGTGTCGCAATTTCTCCTAAAATCCCCGCTTTATCAGCACCTAGGAATGTTACAATTAGCTGATGTTTCATACAGTTTTCCTGCGTCGCTCCTTTGTTTTTTTTATGTAGCCAGATAAAACTCGCGGATACCTTGTTTTTAATGGCTTAGGTCATTACCATTAAGCGCTATTTTTCTGGGAGCCCATATGATTAAAGGCAGTATTGTAGCGTTGATTACGCCAATGTCACCTGAAGGTGACGTCGATTATGCTTCATTGCAAAAACTAGTGCAATTCCACATTGACAATGGTACTGATGCCATCGTCTCAGTCGGCACTACAGGAGAGTCTGCTACGTTGCCAGTGGATGAGCACGTAGCCGTCGTTCAAAAGACGGTAGAATATGCCGATGGTCGGATACCTGTGATTGCCGGAACTGGGGCAAACTCGACTTCCGAAGCGATCGAATTGGGTGACTTGATGCAAAGTGTCGGAATCTCCGCCATGCTGAGCGTTGTGCCTTATTATAATAAGCCGCAACAAAAGGGCATGGTTAAACACTTTCAGGCGATTGCCGATGCTGCAACTGTTCCGGTTATTCTTTATAATGTACCGGGGCGAACCGTTGCTGATCTAGAAGCGGATTCTGTGATCCAGCTGGCACAACACGAAAACATTGTCGCGCTCAAAGATGCCACCGGGGATCTTGGGCGTTTGGCGGAGTTGCGCGATCGGGTGCCAGCAGATTTTGCCTTGTTGAGCGGAGACGATCCAACGGGCTGTGAATTTATGATTCAGGGCGGTCACGGTGTGATTTCAGTGACGGCCAATATTGTGCCTAAGCTCATGTCTGATTTGTGTAAAGCCGCGACAGGTGGCGATCCGGAATTAGCCAGACAAATAGATGCATCAATTGCGGAACTTCATCGGAAATTGTTTATCGAACCTAATCCAGTTATGCCAAAATGGGCGCTGTACAAAATGGGATATTCGCAAAGCCCGTTTTTGAGATTGCCCATGGTGGAGCCTGACATTAGCAGTCAGGAAAGTCTCGAAAAATTATTAAAACAAATGGCGTTGGTTTAATGCAAAAAATACGTAAAAGTGCACCTGTGGTTGCAATGGTTTTGTCAGTTGGGTTAAGCGGTTGTGCCTTATGGCAAGACGAACAGAAAACGGATCCCTCATACCCTTATCTGGATTCCAGACAAACTGAGAAGGTAAAGGTTCCACAAGGGAAAGATACGCCGCAATTTGGTGATGAATATGACATTCCCAATGTTGGCGCTAATGCAGAATCTGGTGAACTGGGCGCAAAACTAGATATCAGTTCACCAAGATTAGTGTTACCGGTAGTTACCGGTTCGCGTATTTTAGAGGGTTCCCGCGAAGCCATTGTGCAGTTTGATCAGGTTCGGGATGACGTAGCGCTGGATACCGCTATCTGGAATTCGTTGATTAGCTACCTGGATGAGCGCGGTATCGCTGTAGTGGATTTTGATAAATCACAACAGCGTTTGAAAACCGACTGGATGATTATCGAAGACGACGGTGATAGTCCCTGGTATAGCTGGACCAAAACTGATCGCAAAGTAGGACAACGTTTCGAATTTACACTGGATATCAAAGCCCATGGCCGGTCCGCAACGCTTTACACCAAACTGGTGGATTATCTCGAAACCGTAGACGAAAAAATAGTGGATGAAATTTCTGAACACCAGGTCAGGAAGAACGAAGTTGAAGTCTTAAATGACGTCATCAGTCATTATGAAAAGCAGTTAACGTTGGCGGATATAAGAAAGGCGCGCCAGGTGATGACTGGTTTGCCGATGGAACTAGGATTTGATGCCGATGGTAATGCTGCATACCTGGTTTCTGCCAGTTACGATGTCACCTGGCCAAGATTATTACTGGTGCTGCGTAAATTGGGCTTTAATGTTAAAGATTTAGATCAATCAACCGGATTGATTTTTGCCACCTATGCCGGCGTGGATGAAGGGTGGTGGAGCAGTTTATTTAGCTCTAACAATAAACTCGAAATCGAACAGGATGATTACCGGGTTGTGGTAAAAGAGCAGGGAGAAAAAACCAGTTTATCGCTGAGAGATGCGGAAGATAATCCCTTATCGGCCAGTAAAATTAGCGAGATGTACCCTGCGTTTCAGCAGGTTATGACCACCAATGATTTAGATATTTAATCTACTGAAGAGCTATCATGCAAAAAACTAAAGAACTTTATCGCGGTAAAGCAAAGACGGTTTACTTAACCGATGACGCCGACAAATTAGTATTGGAATTCAGAAATGACACCTCTGCTTTTGATGGGCAAAAAATCGAACAGTTGGCTCGCAAGGGCATGGTAAACAACAAGTTTAATCATTTTATAATGTCTAAACTGGAAGAAGCCGGGATACCAACTCAGGTTGAAGCGCTGCTATCAGACAATGAGTCACTGGTTAAAAAGTTGGATATGATACCGGTAGAATGCGTTGTGCGAAACCTTGCTGCAGGTTCGATTGTAAGACGCCTTGGCGTGAAAGAAGGCATGGAATTAAATCCGCCTACATTTGAGTTTTTCCTGAAAAACGATGAACTTCACGATCCAATGGTTAACGAATACCATGTGTTATCTTTTGGTTGGGCGACGCAAGCACAGATAGATCGCATGAAAGAACTGACATTTCAGGTAAATAATGTCCTCAAGTCGCTATTCAGTGATGCAGGCATGTTGTTAGTTGATTATAAACTGGAGTTTGGTGTATCAAACGGTGAAATTGTTTTAGGTGATGAGTTCACGCCAGATGGCTGCCGTTTGTGGGACAAAGAAACCCGTGAAAAGCTGGATAAAGACCGTTTCAGACAAGGCCTCGGTGGTGTGGTTGAAGCGTATGAAGAAGTCGCTAAACGCCTGGGCGTTAACCTGGATTAATCCGAAACGCGCTTATACGAAAACAAAAGCCACGCATCAGCGTGGCTTTTTTGTTGGTTTAGAGCAACTTAATTTTTATATCTTGTTCTGCGACACAACAGCAGGGCAGTATTTCATCGTCGTCGATAAAAGCCAGTGGATCGGTCAGGTACTTTACTGTGCCACAAAGCAACTTGGTCCTGCAGGCTCCACAAAAGCCTTCCCGGCAATGGAAGTGGACTTCTTGTCCGGCAGCCTCTAACGATTCTAACAGGGTTTTATCGGCCTGTTGTTCAACTATTTCGCCTGTTTCCAGTGTTATGCGTAACGTATCAGAGGGTTTCATTGCGACGATATGATCTAATTAAAGATCAAAATCGCCGAAATCATCAGCATTAACTTCGCTGTCAATTTGTCCCACAAGATAGGAGCTTATCTCAGCTTCCTGAGGGGCCACCTGTACATTATCTGAATTTAAATAATTGTTCATCCAGGGCAGCGGGTTGCTTTGCACGTCAAACGGTTGACCAAGACCAATCGCGGCCATGCGATGGTTTGCAATGAACTCAACGTACTGACATAAAATTTCTTTGTTCAGACCAATCATAGAGCCATTCTGAAACAGGTATTCTGCCCATTGCTTTTCTTGCTCAACTGCTTTCAGGAAAATGGCCTCGGCCTGATCTTTACATTCTTCTGCAATCTCAGCCATTTCCGGATCATCTTTGCCCCGTGCCCACAGATTCAGTATGTGCTGAGTTGATGTCAGGTGCAGGTTTTCATCACGCGCAATTAAGCGAATAATCTTGGAGTTGCCTTCCATTAACTCGCGTTCGGCAAAGGCAAAAGTACAGGCAAAAGAGACATAAAACCGAATTGCTTCCAGCGCATTCACTGAATTCATACACAGGTACAGCTTTTTCTTAAGCTCTCGCATACTCACCTGGTATTTTGTGCCGTTAACGACATGGGTTCCTTCGCCTTGTGTTTGCCATAGCTGGGTAACAAAGATGAGATCATCATAATACTTCGAGATATCAGTAGCACGGCGTTTGATTTCTTCGTTTACCACAATATCTTCAAACACTTCACTGGGATCAGAGAAAAGATTCCGCAAAATGTGTGTATAGGAACGGGAGTGAATTGTTTCGTAAAAAGACCAGGTTTCCACCCAGGTTTCCAGCTCGGGTAGCGAAACGATAGGGAGAAACGCAATGTTCGGGCTTCTTCCCTGAACGGAATCTAGCAAGGTTTGATATTTCAGATTGGAAACAAAAATATGTTTTTCTGAGGTGCTCAATCCCTGAAAGTCGATGCGGTCTTTACTGACATCCACTTCCTCCGGGCGCCAGAAGAAGCTGATCTGCTTTTCGATCAGCTTTTCAAATATTGGGTGTTTTTGTTGGTCATAACGCGCTACGTTCACCGGGTTTCCGAAAAACATGGGTTCACTGAGCGGGTTAGTGGTGTTGTGATTGAACGTTGTATATTTCATCTGACTTTATTTTTTATAAGAAGGTCTGCAATAAAGTAGTGGGAGCCTGTTGGCTCCCACTAACACACTTAGATTTTACAGGCGCCACCTGCGCAATCATCATCCTGTTCTTCCACAACTTCCTGGACGGCTGGCCTGCTGACCGCTTTTTGGGTTGTTTCAGGCTTACTGGATTCATCACCTGCACCATCTCGGGTATTGTGGTAATACAGTGTTTTCACACCCAATTTATACGCCGTAAGCAAATCTTTGATCAATAATTTCATCGGCACTTTACCACCGTCGAACTTACCCGGATCATAGTTTGTATTTGCGGATATGGTTTGGTCGATGAATTTTTGAATGATCGCCACGAGCTGCAGGTACCCATCATTGGACGGGATATCCCATAACAACTCGTAGTTGTCTTTGAGCTTTTGATATTCAGGAACCACCTGCTTAAGTACACCGTCTTTACTCGCCTTGACACTAATATGCCCGCGCGGCGGCTCTATGCCGTTTGTGGCATTGGAGATTTGCGAAGATGTCTCAGATGGCATCAATGCTGACAGTGTAGAGTTGCGCAAGCCATGCTGTTGTATCTCTTTTCTCAAGGACTCCCAGTCGAGTTTCAGCTGAGAAGTACAGATGGCGTCGAGATCCTTTTTGTAGGTATCTATCGGCAATATACCTTGCGCATAGGTTGTTTCGTTAAATTTAGGACAGGCGCCTTTTTCTTTGGCCAGCTCAACCGATGCTTTCAACAGATAATACTGCATGGCTTCAAAGGTCTCGTGCACTAAATTGTTGGCGCTACCATCGGAGTAACGCACACCGTGTTTAGCCAGATAATAAGCAAAGTTAATGACGCCAATGCCGAGGGTACGTCGTCCCATAGTGGCATTATATGCCGCCGGTACCGGGTAATCCTGGTAATCGAGCAGGCTGTCCAGCGCTCTGACGGCCAGCTCCGATAGCTCTTTAAAGTCTTCCGGTGATTTAATGGCACCCAGATTAAATGCCGAAAGCGTACAAAGCGCGATTTCACCTTCTTCATCATTAACATGCGCCAATGGTTTAGTTGGCAAGGCAATTTCCAGACAAAGGTTACTTTGTTTAACCGGCGCAACTTTAGGATCGAACGGGCTGTGGGTGTTGCAGTGGTCCACGTTTTGAAGGTAGATACGACCTGTGCTGGCACGCTCCTGCATAAACAAACTAAACAACTCAAGTGCTTTTATCTGTTTTTTGCGAATCGTTGGATCTTGTTCGTATTGCGTATATAACGCGTCAAATTTGTCCTGATCAGCGAAAAACGCTTCGTACAGGCCTGGTACATCTGACGGGCTAAACAGAGTGATATGGCCGTCTTTGATCAAGCGTTGGTACATGGTTTTGTTAAACTGTACCCCGTAATCAAGGTGACGCACCCGGTTTTCTTCTACACCGCGATTGTTCTTAAGTACTAAGAGCGACTCAACTTCCATATGCCATAGTGGATAGAAAAGTGTGGCAGCACCGCCTCTAACGCCACCCTGAGAGCAGCTTTTAACGGCAGTTTGGAAGTATTTGTAAAACGGAATACAACCAGTGTGATATGCCTCACCACCTCTGATTGGGCTTCCCAATGCGCGAATTTTACCGGCATTAACACCGATACCAGCGCGTTGACTGACATATTTAACAATGGCACTGGCTGTGGCATTGATTGAGTCAAGGCTGTCACCCGTTTCAATCAGAACACAGGAGCTGAATTGACGGGTAGGGGTTCTGACACCCGCCATAATGGGAGTGGGAAGCGAAATTTTGAAGGTCGACGTCGCATCATAAAAACGTCGAATATAGTTCATTCTGGTTTCAGTGGGATACTTAGCAAACAGGCAGGCGGCCACGAGAATGTACAAAAACTGGGCGCTTTCATAGATTTCACCGGTGACCCGGTTTTGTACCAGGTATTTACCTTCCAGTTGTTTAACCGCAGCGTAACTGAAATTCATGTCTCGCCAATGGTCGATGTATTCTTCCATCAACTCAAATTCAGCGGCACTGAAATCTTCCAGTAAATGCCCGTCGTATTTGCCCATTTCCACCATTTTTTGTACGTGTTGTAGCAACGACGGTGGTTCAAACTGGCCGTAAGCTTTTTTACGAAGGTGAAAGATGGCCAGGCGCGCAGCAAAATATTGATAATCTGGACTATCTGTTGATATCAGATCGGCTGCTGACTTGATAAGCGTTTCGTGAATGTCTTCGGTTTTTATTCCATCGTAAAACTGAATATGTGCTTTTATCTCTACCTGAGAGACAGAAACGTTAGACAAACCTTTGGCTGCCCAATCAAGGACTCGGTGGATTTTATCCAGATCAATAGGCTCACGCTCACCATTTCGCTTGGTGACGTACAAAGTATTATTCATAAAGCTGCCACTGTTATTATTATAAATCGTTGGCGAGGTCGATTAAGTGTAGTCTGTCGCGCACACTTGTTAATGACCTGGACTGCATTGCTGCAGATATCAGGCTAGCTATGATGCTGTTTTCGACTCGTCATTCCCCAATTTAAAGATAACGTCGGTTATCCTTGGGACACAAGATAAAGGGGTTTTTCCTGCATTTCAACCCAAGATATAGGGTGTGTTGTTGCTTTAATCACCGCTGCTTTTTTCGGTTAGTGTAAGCTAACTTCAAAGCTATTCTCATTCAGGTGTATTTGGAATTTCAACAGCGATCTTACGGGGCAATTTTCGTATAAATTAAATAGTAATAAAATTAGTTCGTTTAGACTGAAGCGATCTAAAGATAATATTGACAAAAACCTCAACAGCAATCGACCTAACAACCCGGGCGATATTATACCCCGGGCAGCAATTCACAGAGTTCATGTGGCGAATCTACGCTTAAATCTACATCCCAGCTGCGCGCCAGTTCATCAGGCGTCAGATACCCGTAGCGAGCCAGCACTGCGACCATACCGGCAGCCTGCGCGGCTTCCATATCGCGTTCCGCATCTCCTACGTACCAGATACTTTGAGGTGCAACATTGAGTGTTTCAGCCGCTTTTAACAGAGGTTCCGGATGAGGTTTACGATTAGCAAAAGAATCGCCTGAGAAGCAAACCTGACAGCGCTTAAAAACCGGAAAAAAGGCTAACAATGCCTGAGTTAAAAATCCGGGCTTATTGGTAACGATGCCCCAGGGAATATGTTGCGCGTCGATCTGCTTTATCAGAGATTCAATGCCCTCAAACGGACGAGTATCCCGACAGACGTTAGCTGCGTAACTTTGCAAAAACTTTTCTCTGAGTTCTTCAGTGTCAAATTTGTCGAAGTTGTCTCCCAGTCCCATTTTAAGCATACCGATTGCACCATTTGAAGACTCGACACGATATTCATCGTAGCTTTTTTCAGGGAAGTTTAGTTGCTTTAAAATGTGATTCAGGGCATTGCCGAGATCCGGAGCGGTATCCAGTAATGTTCCGTCCAGATCAAATAAAATTCCACGGGGTTCAGCAATCATAGTTTTTGACAACCTACTATGTAATTAACATCGACATTGCTGTCAGAAAGATAATAAGATTTTGCCAGAGGGTTATAGTGCAGCCCGGTTATTTTACGCGCAGCTAAACCTGAAGCATCTGTCCATTTCATCAATTCAGAAGGTTTGATGAATTTTTGGTAGTCGTGAGTACCTTTTGGCACCAAACCCAAAACATACTCTGCCGCTACGACAGCCATAGACCAGGACTTAAGATTGCGATTCAGGGTGGAGAAAAACACCCAACCGCCAGGTTTTACCATGCTGGCACAAGCAGCAACGACTGAGGCCGGGTCTGGCACGTGCTCCAGCATTTCCAGGCAGGTTACTACATCAAACCTTGCTGAATGTGTTTGGGCCATCTGTTCTGCCGAAATTTGACGGTAATCAACTTGTACCCCGGATTCGAGGGCATGTAACTTTGCCACTTCCAGTGGTTCTGCGCCCATATCAATTCCGGTGACGTGTGCGCCGGCTTTTGCCATCGATTCAGACAAGATGCCACCACCACACCCAACATCCAGGGTTTTGAGATCATGCAGCCCATCACATTGCTGCATAATAAAAGACAATCTCAGTGGATTTATCTCATGCAGGGGTTTAAATTCCCCTTCAAAATCCCACCAACGACTGGCCAGATCGGCAAATTTTTGAATTTCTGAATAATCGACGTTTTCTTGCAAAATGCTGACTCCAAACAAGTTTCGGCAAGTATACGGCTTCAAAAGTCGCATTAACAGGTTCGTTTGCACATATATTCAGCAATCAACGTCTTTTATTTTTGTGGTTCGATGATAGAATCTTGAACACTTTTATTTCCTGTTTTGACAAGCTGCGATTTTTAAATCTAAAAAGCTTTGCAAAGATAATTAAACAGTGATGTTTCCCGGCGACTGTCGGTGAAAATAATAACAACAAGGCTGTATATGACTGACAACGCCAAAGAAATCCTTCCAATTAATATCGAAGATGAGCTGAAAAACTCCTATCTGGATTACGCCATGAGCGTTATCGTCGGGCGTGCATTGCCCGATGTCCGGGATGGTTTAAAGCCAGTGCATCGACGCGTTCTGTTCGCCATGAACGAGCTAAAGAACGATTTTAACAAGCCATATAAAAAGTCAGCGCGTATCGTTGGTGACGTCATTGGTAAATATCACCCCCACGGTGATTCGGCTGTATACGATACGATTGTTCGTATGGCTCAGCCGTTTTCATTGCGCTACATGTTAGTTGATGGACAAGGTAACTTTGGTTCTGTTGATGGTGATTCGGCGGCGGCAATGCGTTATACCGAAGTGCGCATGGCGAAAATTGCACATGAATTACTGGCTGATTTAGACAAAGAAACGGTTGATTTTGTACCTAACTATGATGGTACAGAAAAAATCCCTGACGTGTTGCCCACCAAAGTTCCCAATTTGCTGGTGAATGGTTCCTCAGGTATTGCCGTAGGTATGGCCACCAATATTCCGCCACATAACCTCACTGAAGTGGTTAACGGCTGTATTGCGTTGATCGACAATCCGGATTTAACCATCGACGATTTGATGCAATATATTCCGGGACCGGATTTCCCCACTGCTGCCACTATCAGTGGTCGCAAAGGAATTGATGACGCCTATCGCACGGGCCGGGGTAAAATTTACCTGAGAGCCAGCGCCGAGATCGAAACAGATAAAAACGGTAAAGAAACCATTATCGTTTCTGAAATTCCTTACCAGGTAAACAAAGCCAGATTGATTGAAAAAATGGCTGAGTTGGTCAAAGAAAAGAAAATTGAAGGTATTTCAGCCTTGCGCGATGAGTCTGACAAAGACGGTATGCGTATTGTTATCGAGGTTAAACGCAGCGAATCAGGCGAAGTACTGCTTAACCAACTGTATGCTAATACCCAAATGCAAACCGTGTTTGGTATTAACATGGTGGCACTGGATCAGGGGCAGCCGAAAACGCTTAACCTTAAACAGTTATTAAATGCCTTTATTCGTCACAGACGTGAAGTGGTAACCCGTCGTACCGTATTCGAACTCAGAAAAGCAAGAGAGCGGGCGCACATCCTGGAAGGTTTGGCGGTAGCGCTGGCCAACATTGACCCTATTATCGAGCTTATCAAAGCCTCACCAAGTCCCGCTGAAGCGAAAAAAGGCCTGGTAGCACAGGGTTGGGCACTGGGTAACGTTGAGGAAATGTTACAGCGTGCTGGTGTAGATGCGGCGCGTCCTGAATGGTTAGAAGCTGAGTTTGGTATTCGCGATGGCTTATACTTCCTGACTGAAAACCAGGCACAGGCTATTCTGGACCTGAGACTGCACAAACTAACAGGTCTTGAACACGAGAAGATTCTTGCTGAGTACAAAGATTTATTAGATCTGATCGCAGAACTGCTGGAAATCCTGGCGAATCCAGATCGTTTGATGGAAGTCATTCGCGAAGAACTGGAAAAGGTGCGGGACGAATTTGGCGATGAACGTCGTACTGAAATTACGGCAGCTGCCCACGACATCGACCTTGAAGACCTGATCGAACGGGAAGACGTGGTCGTGACCTTGTCCAGAGAGGGTTACGTTAAGTACCAAAAACTATCAGACTACGAAGCACAACGCCGCGGTGGTAAAGGTAAAGCCGCCACCCGCATGAAAGATGAAGACTATATTGAGAAGTTGTTGGTGGCAAACACCCACGACCACATACTGTGCTTCTCCACCAGAGGTCGACTGTATTGGCTGAAAGTGTATCAGTTACCATTGGCCAGTCGAAATGCCCGGGGCAAGCCGATTATTAATATTTTACCGCTCGAATCCGACGAGCGTATTACCGCGATATTGCCAATTCAGGAATTCGTGGACGACCGCTTTGTGTTGATGGCAACCGCCAACGGCACCGTTAAGAAAACCGCGCTGACTCAATACTCCCGTCCTCGTTCAAACGGTATTATTGCAGTGAATTTGAATGAAGGCGATGAGCTGATCGGTGTTGCGTTAACATCTGGCGAGAGCGATATCATGCTGTTCTCTGATGCCGGTAAAGTGGTCAGATTTAATGAAAAAGAACGTGATGCCGAAACAGGTGCGGTGAAAATTGATGCTGAAACCGGTGAAGAAAGACTGGCACTTCGTCCAATGGGCAGAACTGCCACCGGTGTAAGAGGAATTCGAATGCAGGAAGGTCAGCGCGTGGTATCTCTGATCGTGCCTGAAACTGACGCTCCAATCCTGACCGTAACTGAAAATGGTTATGGAAAACGAACGCCATTAGATGACTACCCGGCGAAGAGCAGAGCAACGCAAGGTGTTGTATCCATCAAGGTGTCCGATCGAAATGGTGCTGTAGTTGGCGCGATTCAGGTGGATGAAGATGATGAAATGATGCTCATCAGTGACGCAGGTACGTTGGTCAGAACCCGTGCTAACGAAGTGTCAGTGATTGGTCGTAATACTCAGGGCGTGCGCATTATCAGAACTGCAGACGACGAAAAAGTTGTTGGATTACAACGCATCGAGGAAGTTGTCACAGAAGAAGGCGAACTTGTTGAAGGTTCAGAGACTGAAGGTGAGACGGCTACGGTTGACGCAGAATCCAGTGCACCGAATGCAAATGAATCTGACGATAAGGAAGCGTGATAGTGGAGCAACTTAAACTATCACCCGTTGGTTCGGTTGATGGCGATGTCACGGTACCAGGCTCCAAAAGCCTGTCAAATCGTGCATTATTGTTGGCAGCATTAGCCAATGGCACGACGACAGTGACCAACCTGTTGGACAGCGATGACATCCGGCATATGCTGGACGCGCTGTCACAATTGGGTATTGAATACTCACTGTCAGACTGTAAAACCATTTGCCAGGTTAAGGGTAATGGCGGTGTTTTTGCTGTAGCTGAACCGGTAGAGTTGTATTTGGGTAATGCCGGCACCGCGATGCGGCCTTTATGCGCGGCATTAGCCATGAGTCAGGGTGAATTTATTCTGGGTGGTGAACCGAGAATGGAAGAACGGCCAATTGGCTCATTGGTCGATACGTTGCAAGCGGCAGGGGCGGATATTCAATACCTCAAGAATGACGGTTACCCACCGCTGAAAATAAATGGCACCGCACTGACAGGCGGGACATTGCAAATCGATGGCACTATATCCAGTCAGTTCCTGACCGCCGTGTTAATGGCCGCGCCATTATTTAGTGGCGATACCTGTATTCAGGTTACCGGAGAGTTGGTTTCTAAACCTTACATTGAAATCACCCTGGCGATAATGAGTCAGTTTGGCGTCAGCGTTGAAAATCGCGACTACCAGGAGTTTAATGTTAAAGGCAATCAGTCTTATCAAAGTCCTGGCGAATACATGGTGGAAGGTGATGCATCTTCTGCCTCTTACTTCCTTGCGGCAGGTGCCATCAAAGGTGGTAAAGTTAAAGTATACGGTGTTGGTAAAGACAGTGTTCAGGGCGATATTCGATTTGCCGATGTACTGGAAAATATGGGGGCAAAAATTAACTGGGATAGTAACTTCATCGAAGTGGAAGGGGCCAAATTAAGTGCCGTTGACATGGATATGAACCATATTCCGGATGCCGCTATGACAATTGCTGTTGCCGCTTTGTTTGCCGAAGGTACCACCACTATTCGCAATATTTACAACTGGCGGGTTAAGGAAACCGACCGTCTGGCGGCTATGGCAACGGAACTGAAAAAGCTTGGTGCTATAGTGGAAGAGGGGAACGATTTTATTTCAGTTACGCCAGTGGCTAATCTGAAAGAAGCCGCTATCGACACTTACAACGATCACCGCATTGCCATGTGCTTTTCGCTGGTGTCTTTGAGCGATACCCCAGTGGTAATTAATGATCCCAAATGTACCTCTAAAACCTTTCCGGACTACTTTGATCGTCTGAAAAAGATTTGCCACTGAGTCTTGTTGGCAAAATTTCTGTAAAGCCCTCCCGTGAGGGCTTTTTCAATTGTAGCATTTGCCTGATGTCACAAACTCGTCATTGTAGAAAAATTTTGTACGCGTATAATGTCGCGCATTTTGTTCACAGCAGTTAATCAGGGAGCCCAAAATATGCTTAAAAGCCCAGTCGTTACCATAGATGGTCCAGGCGGAGCAGGAAAGGGAACCATCAGCAAATTACTCGCGACCAAACTAGGTTGGCATTTACTGGATAGTGGTGCTATCTACCGGGTTTTAGCCGTTGCTGCTATACACCATGGTATAGAAGCCAGCGATGAAGAGGCGCTATTTCCTCTGGCTACCAGTCTGGATGTTAACTTCGATTACAGCGAAGCCGCAGAAACACGTGTCATACTGGAAGGCGAAGATGTTACTCACTCCATTCGCACTGAAGAAGTGGGATCGTTAGCATCAAAAGTGGCTTCTTTACCCCGGATCCGCGAAGCACTGTTACGACGTCAACGAGCTTTTAATATGGAACCTGGCCTGGTGGCCGATGGCAGAGACATGGGGACAGTGGTATTTCCTGAAGCTAACGCCAAAATTTTCTTGACCGCATCGGCAGAAGAAAGAGCGTCGCGGCGCTATAATGAGTTGCGTGAAAAAGGCCATGATGTTAGTATTTCCGCCCTTTTGGCGGACATACAGGCCCGGGATGAACGAGATACAAACCGTTCTGTGGCTCCTTTAGTTCCTGCCGCCGATGCCTTAGTGGTTGATTCTACACAACTTTCTATTGAAGAAGTGTTGCAAAAAGTAGCCCACTGGGTAGAGACCAAATTGCATGAGGGTGAGGTTTAATTCACCCAAGTACAACTGCGTTTTAATGGATTAGAAACGTAAAATTTAACAACCCCATCTTACCGGATGTAAGCTTGGACTAAAAAACGAAAGATTATGACTGAAAGTTTTGCTCAATTATTCGAAGAAAGTTTAAAAGAATTAGAAACACGCCCAGGTGCGATCGTACGTGGTACTGTTGTTTCTATCGATAAAGATATTGTTTTGGTAGACGCTGGCCTGAAATCTGAGAGCGCCATTCCTGCTGAACAATTCAAAAATTCCAAAGGCGATCTGGAAATCGCAGTTGGTGACGAGGTTGATGTTGCACTAGACGCTGTTGAAGACGGCTTTGGTGAAACAATCCTGTCTCGTGAAAAAGCGAAACGCCACGAAGCGTGGGTTGAGCTTGAAAAAGCTTACGAAGACAAAGTTACCGTTACTGGTGTTATCAACGGTAAAGTTAAAGGTGGTTTCACGGTTGAAGTTAACTCTGTACGCGCGTTCTTACCCGGTTCTCTGGTTGACGTTCGTCCGGTACGTGACACGCTGCACCTTGAAGGCAAAGAATTAGAATTCAAAGTTATTAAGTTAGACGCAAAACGCAACAACGTTGTTGTTTCTCGTCGTGCTGTTATCGAAGAAGAGAACAGTGCAGAGCGCGATACGTTGCTGCAAACTCTGGACGAAGGCGTTGAAGTTAAAGGTATCGTTAAGAACCTGACTGACTACGGTGCATTCGTTGACCTGGGTGGCGTTGACGGTCTGTTACACATCACTGATATGGCATGGAAGCGCGTTAAGCATCCTAGCGAAATCGTCAGTGTTGGTGATGAGATCAATGTAAAAGTATTGAAGTTCGACAAAGAGAAGTCTCGCGTTTCTCTTGGTATGAAGCAAATGGGCAACGATCCTTGGGAAGAAATCGCAAACCGTTACCCTGAAGGTGCTAAGTTAACTGGTCAGGTTACTAATCTGACTGATTACGGCTGCTTCGTTGAGATCCAGGAAGGCGTTGAAGGTCTTGTTCACGTTTCTGAAATGGATTGGACTAACAAGAACATCCATCCTTCAAAAGTGGTTAGCCTTGGCGACACTGTTGAAGTTATGGTACTTGAAATTGACGAAGAACGTCGTCGTATTTCTCTTGGTCTTAAGCAATGTAAAGCGAATCCTTGGGAAGAGTTTGCTAAGTCTTACAACAAGGGTGACAAAGTCACTGGTAAGATTAAGTCAATCACTGACTTCGGTATCTTTATCGGTCTGGACGGTGGTATCGACGGTCTGGTTCACTTATCTGATATTTCATGGAACAAAGCGGGCGAAGACGCAGTTCGTGATTATAAGAAAGGTGACGAAATTACAGCCGTTGTTCTGCAGGTCGACGCAGAGCGCGAAAGAATTTCTCTTGGCGTGAAGCAAATTGACGAAGATCCTTTCAATAAGTATCTGACAGATAAAAAGAAAGGTGCTATCGTTAACGGTACAGTTACCGCAGTTGACGCTAAAGGCGCAACAATCAATCTGGCTGAAGAAGTTGACGGTTATATCCGCGTTGCAGATTTATCTCGCGACCGCATCGAAGATGCTTCAACTGAACTTGCAGTAGGTGATGTTGTAGAAGCTAAGTTCATCGGTGTAGACCGTAAGAACCGCATCGTTAACTTGTCTGTGAAGGCAAAAGACGAAGCTGACGAGAAAGAAGCATTGGCCCGTGTGAACCAGCAAGAAGATTCTGGTTTCGCAAGTGCTATGGCTGAAGCCTTCAAAGCGGCAAAAGGCGAAGAGTAAAACTTGTACCCGCCACGCTGTGGCGGGTAACTGTCGGTAACGTCTGGTTTTTCATGTTGACAAAGGGGTTGAGATGACCAAGTCACAATTGATCGAAAGACTCGCCGATAGGGCGCGGCATATTCCTTCTAAGGAAGTAGAGGTAGCGATAAAAGAGCTGTTGGAGCAAATGGCTCAAACGCTACAGAAAGGAGAGCGTATCGAAATCCGCGGATTTGGTAGCTTTTCGCTGCATTTCAGAGCTCCCAGAGAGGGTCGTAACCCTAAAACTGGTGAGACTGTGAAGTTAGACGGTAAGTATGTACCGCACTTTAAGCCCGGGAAAGAACTTCGCGAACGCGTCAACGAAGCGATTGCAAATTAAAAAATAAAAAGCGGTTTGCCTTTGGCAACCGCTTTTTTTACACCTCTATTTTCAGGATTGAAATTGTGAAGGCGTTTCTTTATATCTCAATCTGTCTGCTTGGCCTGATTTTGGCTATTGTTTTGGGCTCACAGAACACACAGCTTACAGATTTTAACTTCTTGATTGCCAGACAAACTGTTTCTGTTACAGCACTCATGTCAGGATCTATTTTATTCGGCGCCTGTCTCGCTTCCCTGTTCTGGATCATTTACGTCCTCAAGTTAAAGCTCAAGCTGCGTAGCCAAAACAAAAAATTCGTCAAATCCTTAGATAAGACTAACTAATGCTGGAACTCCTCTTTCTTCTATTGCCAGTTGCTGCCGGCTACGGTTGGGTGATGGGCAGGAATAGTGTCAGACAGCAGCAGCGCAACACCTCGAAAATACTGACAAAACAGTATTTTAAGGGCCTGAATTTCTTATTGTCAGATCAGCCCGATAAAGCGGTAGATACTCTGATTAAAATGGTGGATATCAATACCGGTAACGTCGAAACCCATATAGCGATGGGCAACTTTTTCAGGCATCGCGGGGAAATCGACAGAGCCATTAAGGTCCACCAGAATTTGGTCAACAAAAAAGAAGTTGCCGGAACACAACGTGAAAACGCCATGTATGAACTTGGCAGAGATTACCTGTTGGCAGGCTTTCTGGAGCGTGCTGAAAATGCCTTCTTGAGTCTGATGGACTCCAAAGATTATTACCTGTTAGCACATCAACAACTGTTCAACATTTACCAAACCACCAAAGAGTGGGACAGGGCCATAGAGTTGGCAGAAAACATGGTGGAAAATCATGGCGACAGCGATGATCTTTCTAAGCGTATCGCGCATTTTTACTGTGAACAGGCGCAAATAGCCATTCATAAAGAGGCTTATCAGCAAGCAGAAAAATGGTTGCAGAGAGCTGTCATGTCTGATGAGCACAGTGTACGTCCCTGGTTTTTATTAGCCGAAATTGAAAAGAAACAAAATAATTTTGCTCAGGCTTTCGACTATCTCAGTCAGATCCCGCATCGCGATGTCGATTGGGTGAGTGAAGCGATACCTGGATTGTGGCAATGTGCCGAACAAACCGGTAACTGGTCGGCGTTAAAAACCATACTGGAAAGCCATTCTAATCAATGTGCTACTGCGTATCTGGCGCTGGTTTCCTTGTCACAAAAGGAAACTTCCTCTTCAGCTGCAGCGCAATTACTTCTGGAAAAAATTAACAAAAGTCCTTCCATGAAAGGCTTTCACAAATTACTGAGTTTATATGCCAGCGAAGAGGCAGAAAATTCAGACACACAGAACAGTTTAATGCTGTTGAATAAACTGATAGAAAAGCAAATTGAACAACGACCGAAATACCGCTGCAACGGCTGCGGATTCTCGGGCAAGAAGATCCATTGGTTGTGTCCTTCCTGTAAGACCTGGGGGGAAATGAAACCAATTAAAGGTTTAGATGGTGAATAAATGCAAGATAGTAAAGTCATAGTCGCTCTGGATTACAACGATAAACACGCTGCCCTTGAATTTGTGGGCCAGGTAACCCCTGACGCCTGCAAACTGAAAGTTGGCAAAGAGATGTTTACCTTATTTGGCCCTGATTTTGTCAAAGAATTGGTTGGCAGAGGCTTTGATGTGTTTTTGGATCTGAAATTTCACGACATCCCCAATACGGTAGCCAAAGCTTGTTCAGCGGCAGCCGAGCTGGGAGTCTGGATGGTAAATGTTCATGCGTCTGGTGGTAACAAAATGATGGAGGCTGCCAAAGACGCACTGGATAAGTGTTCTCACAGACCAAAATTAATTGCTGTTACTGTGTTAACCAGTATGGATGTCGAGCAACTGAAGAGCATCGGGATAACAATGTCAATTCAGGCCCATGTAGAGCATCTGGCGGCCTTAACAAAACAATCAGGACTGGACGGTGTGGTTTGTTCCGCGATGGAAGCCAGCAGCCTGAAAGCACAACTGGGCAAAGAATTTCAATTGGTGACTCCTGGTATCAGACCGGTGGGAAGTGCCGCCGGAGATCAATCTCGTATTGTCACACCAGAACAGGCTGTCGCAGACGGAGTCGATTACATGGTTATTGGCAGACCCATTACCCAATCAGCTAATCCATTACAGACGCTACAACAAATAAATCAAAGCATCGCATAGGTTAACTGCCGGAAGATAATTGAAGATGCTGACGGCATAACCGATCAAAAAAGCCCTGCATTAGCAGGGCTTTTTATTACCTTAGTATTTTTACAGAGATACAGGCTTAGTGGTTGGTGCTGAGGAGCGATTGCTGGCGCTCAGCAGAGCTGCACTTTTGCCGCTGACACGGATGTCAGGACGTGCTGCCACGTCACGTGCAACGATTTCTATCTCTTTAATGCTCTCCTGCAACTCTGCAGGGCGAGTCATCGGTGAAGACGCTTTTAACACAAGCACTTTAGCGCGCTTAGTGGCTTTTGCTGCTGGTTGAGTTGAGGTTTCCTTAACATCAACGTCTTTCGCTTCTGGCTGCTCGTTATTCGTGTCGGCAACATCATGGTGGAAGTCCATGTCCAGTTTGTGTTGCTGCGCTTCTGAGGCATCACCAGTAACCTGCGGCTCTTCAACAATAGCGGTGTCTGCTGCAGTATTCTCAGAGGCACTTTCTGCCGCTTCAGCTGTAACATCAAAGCTTAACTGCTTTTTGGTCACTTGCTGTTGCTTGTCTTCCGCTACTTTTTGTTGTTCAACATTTGCGCTTTCGGCTTGTTTGTTGGTGTCATTCTCAGCAGGTTTAGGCGCAGCTTTAGTCACTGGCGCTTTTTCAGCTTTTGGTTCTGCATTTACTGGCTCGGCAACAGCAGTCTGATTTGCTGATGGTGCATTTACGACATCGTCTTTAACCGCCGCCGGAGCCTCTGGCTTAGCCTTTTTGTCTGCCTGGGCCTGTTGCTCCTTCATTTGAGCCGTATTTGCTAAAGCCGCTTCTTTCTGAGTGTTGTCAACACGCACGCTTCGACGGTTCTCACGGCGTTTACGACGTTCTGCAACCTGTTTACGCGGACGGGCATTGTCATCGCGATCCGCGTTGTTGGTGCGAGCCTCATTATTACTGGTGGTGGTTTCAGCATTGTTGCTTCTGACTCTTTCGCGCTTGCGTTGATTGCCCTGGCCTTCTTTATTTTGTTGGCGGGGAGCATCCTTTTCTTTACGCGTATCATTGCTGCGACGGTTTCTGTCCCTGTCGTTGCTGTTGCGCTGACGGCCTTGTTTTTTATTGCGGTTATTTTTGTTGTACTTATTGCCAGTGTTGTTTTTACCTTTGCCTTTAGCAGGCTTATCGTCTGACTGGAATAATCCGCTCAACCAGGCAAAGAAAACGGCGAAAATACCGGGTTCTTTTTTCGGTGCAACTACAGGTGCCGCTGCTTTGGGAGCAATAAAACCAGACAGAGCAGGTTGCTCTCGCTTAGGCTGTTCAGTTGGCGTGCCAACAGATACTGCAGGGGTTGTATCAACCGGTTCACTGACCAGATTAAAGCTCAGTTCATCAGTGGCATCATCTTTACGGAAACGAATGACTTCATAGTGTGGCGTTTCCATATTGGCGTTAGGAATAATCAGTAACGATACATTGTGACGTTTTTCGATGTATTGAATCGCTTTGCGCTTTTCATTCAACAGGTAGGTGGCCACATTTACCGGAACCTGAGCGTGTACCTGATGAGTGTTTTCTTTGATGCCTTCTTCTTCTAATAAGCGAAGAATCGACAAAGCCAAAGATTCAGTACTTCTGATGGTACCTTGCCCTAAACAACGCGGGCATACGTGGTTTGCTGATTCACCCAACGACGGACGCAGGCGTTGACGAGACATTTCCAGCAAACCGAATTTAGAAATACGGCCAATCTGAACACGAGCTCTGTCACTTTCTACCGCCTGGTTCATGCGGTTTTCAACTTCACGCTGATGTTTCACCGGTGTCATATCAATAAAATCGATGACCACCAGACCACCTAAATCGCGCAATCTTAACTGTCTGGCGATTTCATCAGCCGCTTCCAGGTTTGTGTTCAACGCTGTTTCTTCGATATCTCCGCCTTTTGTGGCGCGTGCAGAGTTAATATCGATGGACGTTAATGCTTCGGTTGGATCGATAACGATTGAGCCACCTGAAGGCAGTCTGACTTCACGCTGGAAGGCTGACTCAATTTGGCTTTCAATCTGGAAGTGATTAAATAAGGGGACATCGCTGTTATAGCGCTTAACCCGGTTAGCGAAATCAGGGCGAACCAATTTAATGTGTTCTAGCGCCTGATCGTAAACCTTGGAATGGTCAATTAAAATTTCACCCACATCACGACGCAAATAATCGCGAATAGCGCGAACGATGACGTTACTTTCCTGATGAATTAAAAACGGTGCAGGGCGCGAATCAGCGGCTTCTTCGATGGCTTTCCAATGTGTCAATAAGACATTTAAATCCCACTCTAATTCTTCGTAGGATTTGCCAACACCGGCTGTACGCACGATCAGCCCCATGCCCTTAGGCAGGCTCAGACGGTTTAGTGCGTCTTTCAGTTCTGTACGTTCGTCACCTTCGATTCGACGAGAGATACCACCCGCACGAGGGTTATTAGGCATAAGTACCAGGTAGCTTCCCGCTAAGCTGATAAACGTGGTTAAGGCCGCGCCTTTCTGGCCGCGTTCTTCTTTATCAATCTGAACAATGACTTCCTGACCTTCAGACACCACATCTTTTATGTTTGGGCGTCCCTCGATTTTGTATCCGTCTGGGAAGTAGCTTTTGGCAATTTCTTTTAGAGGAAGGAATCCGTGACGTTCCGCGCCATAATCTACAAAGGCGGCTTCAAGGCTGGGTTCGACACGAGTAATCGTGCCTTTATATATGTTGGCTTTTTTCTGTTCGTGACCGGGGCTTTCGATATCAAGATCGTAAAGCTTTTGGCCGTCAACCAGCGCAACACGCATCTCTTCAGACTGCGTAGCGTTAATTAACATTCTTTTCATATTGTGACTCAAATAGTGTAAATAGGTCACAATACAAACGGGGATATATCCAAATATGCCCTAACTAGCGATAGGCACGCAAAGTCTCCCGACTTAACATACTAGCAGTGATTAATTGGTCTAAATTGTCTTGCTTTCATAGATTACACGCTATTTAGCGCGTAATTAAAAATTCTTCCCACGTTTGCATTGTAACAGGTGATTAATCAATTTTTTACTGGGTTTATTCCGGTTGCAATCTGCATGAAACGTTACTCTCTTCATGGTTGCTGTAGGCTTTTTACTACTTCGCCGGAGTGTTACCCCATAATCCTGTATTACGCTTAAATGCAAGCGTAGTTAGATTATGGCATTAATCTTGAAACTGTAGCAAGAAAATAACGATTAACTGGTGTGAATTTATAGAAAATCTGTAAAATTGCGCTCGCTATGAAGAATCTCACATTTGATAAAGTACAAATATTAACCATTGAGCCGGATTATGAAGGCCAGCGGGTTGATAATTTTTTGAAAAACATACTAAAAGGTGTGCCTAAAAGTATGATTTACCGGATTTTGCGTAAAGGCGAGGTCCGGATCAATAAAAAAAGAGTGAAACCCGAATACAAACTGTGCCCGGGTGATGAATTACGAGTCCCACCGATTCGGGTATCTGAAGAAAAGCAGGGGCCATCTGCAAATTTGTCTGCAGTACAAAATTTAGAGTCCTTAATCATTCACGAAGATAAAAAGCTCATTGTGCTGAACAAACCTCATGGTATGGCCGTGCATGGTGGCAGTGGACAGAGTTTTGGCGTAATTGAAGCGTTGAGAAGTCTGCGTCCTGATGAGCGTTATATGGAATTGGTACATCGCCTGGATCGCGATACATCCGGCTGTTTATTAATAGCAAAACGTCGTTCAGTTCTTCGCAGTCTGCATGAACAGCTGCGAGAAAAAACAACCGTTAAAAAATACTTTGCACTTGTTGATGGGGATTGGCCTGAACATCGCAACAAAGTCAAAGCGCCATTGCATAAAAATGTATTGCAATCTGGCGAGCGGGTAGTGAAAGTGTCTGAGCAGGGTAAACCTTCTGAGACCCGCTACAATGTCATGGAACGGTTTGAGTCGGCAACACTGGTGGAAGCGATCCCGGTAACCGGCCGCACTCATCAGATTCGGGTACATTGTTTACATGCCGGGCATCCTATATTAATGGATGATAAATATTGCACTCAGGAACGCAATGACGAGGCTAAACGCGGTGGTCTTGCCAGAATGTTTTTACATGCCCATGAGATTTCGTTTGCTGACCATGAGTCAGGAGAGCGGCAGGTTTATTCAGCTCCCCTTACGGACGAACTAAAAGCATACTTACAGGGACTTAGAAATGCTGGATAAGTATAAAGTTGTCATCTTCGACTGGGACGGCACTGTAATGGACAGCATCGCTCATATTGTTCATTGTGTACAACAGGCTGCAATAGACAACAGATTGGCAGTCCCGGATGAAGCCAGTGTCAGAAATATCATTGGTCTGAGTCTGCCTGAGGCATTTCTGACTTTGTTTGGTGAAGATAAAAGCGCTGATTTTGAACGGTTTCGGGATAACTACAAAGATCAGTACGTTAAAAATGACGATATCACCCTTCCTTTATTCGCCCATGTTCCCGAATTGCTGACCGGACTTTTGGAAAAGGGAATAAAATTAGCGGTAGCGACGGGTAAAGGCCGACGTGGCCTGGACAACGCGATTTTGCGCTCAGGATTGGGCCATTTCTTCAGTTATAGTCGCACATCCGATGAGGCGGCCAGTAAACCCTCACCAGACATGCTGATACAGATCAGCCGTTTTTACGGCGTCTCTGCTGCTGAGTGTCTGATGGTGGGAGACAGTATTCATGATATGAAGATGGCTAAAAATGCCAACATGGACAGTATCGGAGTCACCTTTGGGGCACACCAACGGGAGAGGCTGCTGGAAGCTCAGCCCACAGCGATTATCGATTGTTACAGCACGGCTATTGGCTGGTTGAACTAAACGTTCACTGGCCATTGTCAGAAATGTGATCAAACAGATCCACATCAAATTCCGCCATGAGTTCCTGAAATGCCAACAAGGGCATTCCTATCAGGGCATTAATGTCTCGACCTACCATATTGTTAAATAACAAGATACCAGCCCCTTCACTTTTAAAAGCACCTGCACAGTCCAGTGGTGATTCAGCATCTATATAGCGTTCAATCTGGTGTTCACTCAAAGCCTTAAAGTGAACCCGGTATTCTTCAACCTTTGATTTGATAGTGCCATTGCTATGGCAAACGGCGATTCCACTTAGAAAAACCACTTCCTGAGCAGAAAATTCACGTAGTTGCGCAATGGCATTCTCGCGGGTATGGGGTTTACCAAGTATTCTGTTATTGTGCAGCGCAACCTGATCCACGCCGATGATATAGTGTTCAGTAAGTTTGCTGTCATTGACTGTGTTTAATATATGTTGGGCCTTTTCCCGGGCCAGACGCAATACCAGCCTTTCCGCGGTTTCATTGTCTTCAGGTGTTTCATCAATGTCAGGCGATGCTATGGTGAAAGGTATTCCAAGTTTAGCCAACACTGATTGTTTGTAGCGCGAACCTGAAGCCAGGATTAAGCCAGGTAGGGAAGGGGAAATCATGGGTTGTGGTTTCCTTAATTAGTTGATTGGTATACAGCGTGACAAAGTCAACATTGGTGGATTGTGACATTATAACAAGGTTACCGCTGTTGATGCGTGATTCTTTATGTATTGAGGGAATAAAGCGCTAATCGCGATAATTGCTACTTGCGCAGGTAACAGGCCAACAAGCTGAAAACTAACGACCATAACCTGGAAAATCCCAGTATCATTGCTGATACTGTCACCTGTTTGCTATTTTTTAGTATTGGTAACAGCAAATTAATACAGTAAGTCTTTGACTATTGGGTTATAAATCTATAATATGCGCGCGCTATGTCCAATGTCCGTCTTCCAAAACAGGTTGAGCCACACAAGTGCGCTATGAAACGCTCCGATTATCGGGGTGTGATGGCGACTGGTGATATGCTTAGACTGAAAGAAGCGGTAATTGAAATTTTGGACGATGTGGCTGTTGATTTAAGGTTTGAAATAGACGCGCAGGGTCTTACCTTCTTTCACGGTAACATGCTGACCAAAGTTTCATTGGAATGCCAAAGGTGTAACAAGCCTTTTGAATATCCGATTGAGCAGCCATTTTGCTATACGCCAATAAGCGAAGGCCAATCAGTTGAAGATATTCCGGAAGCTTATGATCCGGTAGAGCTCAATGAGCATGGAGAAATCAATATACTGGAACTGTTTGAAGATGAATTAATTTTGTCTTTACCATTGGTAGCAATGCATGACGAAAAAGATTGCAGTGTCACTGATGCAGAAATGAGTTTTGGTGAAATTGAACCGGAAACTGAGCAACCAAACCCGTTCGCGGTGTTAAAAGAACTTAAGCGGAACCAGGAGTAGATTATGGCGGTACAACAGAATCGTAAGACTCGTTCCAAGCGTGGTATGCGTCGTTCACATGATGCATTAAGCGGTGCGACTTTGTCTATTGATGCTACATCAGGTGAGACTCACCGTCGTCACCACGTGACTGCAGATGGCTTTTACAAAGGTAAAAAAGTCGTCGAAAAGTAAGGTATCAGCTTGACTGATATTCGACTAGCAGTCGATGTAATGGGGGGCGATAATGGCCCCTCTATTACTTTGCCTGCCGCAATTCGCGCTTGCCGCAATTACGCCCACCTGTATCTCAATCTTTTCGGGCCAGAAAGTTTAATTCGTCCTTATTTATATGGATTACCTCCCGAAGTAAAACAACGTATTCGCATTACTGATGTGGCTTCTCAAATTAGCATGGAAGAGGCACCTACATCTGCACTTCGTTATAAACAAGACTCAACAATGGGCTTAGCGCTGCAATCAGTTAAAAGCGGGGAGTCTGATGCCTGTGTCAGTGCAGGCAACACCGGCGCATTATTGGCGTTATCATTATATTTTCTCAAGCCGTTACAAGGAGTTAAGCGTCCCGCGTTGATATCCTCTATCCCCGGCAATAACAAAAAACGCGTATATCTGTTAGATCTCGGTGCCAATGTTACCCAGGATGCCAATGCGCTTTACCAATTTGCGGTCATGGGTTCCGTAATGGCTGAAACCGTAGAAGGGGTTAAACGGCCTAAAGTCGCTTTAATTAATGTCGGTGTGGAGCAAAATAAAGGTAACGCCATAGTCAAAGAAGCGAATAAAATGTTGCTGGCTAACAACGACATAAATTACGTCGGGTATGTCGAAGGTGATGCGCTATTTAATGCCAGTGTTGATGTGATTGTCACCGACGGCTTTGTTGGCAATATCGTACTAAAAGCATCGGAAGGTTTGGCGAAATTCATTGCAAAGGAAGGCAAAAAAGCAGCAAACAAAAATATCTGGACAAAAATGCTGTCATTTATTGCTCGTCCGGTGTTAAAAAAGGTCTATTACAGGGTGAACCCCGACCAGTATAACGGTGCCAGTTTGATAGGATTGCGCGGCATTGTAGTTAAGAGTCATGGCAATGCCTCTGAAGACGCGTTTATGTATGCAATTCAGGAAGCTATGAAAGAAGTCGAAAGACAGGTACCCGACAAAATTCAGAGCAAGATAAACCATGCTCTCGTGAATAAGGCAGAATAAATGTACTCAAGAATTATAGGCACAGGTAGTTACTATCCCAGTGAAGTAAGAACTAACCGTGACCTGGAAAAAATGGTTGATACTACGGACGAATGGATCACTGACCGAACGGGTATAAAAGAACGTCGTATTATTGGTAAGGATGAAACAGTTTCCACGATGGGCGTTGAGGCCTCAAAAAAAGCGTTGGAAATGGCGGATATCGATCCTGAGTCTATCGACTTAATTGTATGTGGTACTACTACCGCACCCAACTCCTTTCCCAGTGCCGCTTGTGAGATTCAGGCAGGTTTGGGAATTCAATCTACTATGGGGGCATTTGACGTAGCCGCAGCCTGTTCAGGCTTTTGTTATGCGTTAAGTGTCGCCGATCAATACATTCGCACCGGCATGTGTAAGCGCGTGTTAGTGGTAGGCACAGATTGTTTATCGACATTGGTGGACCCTAATGATCGCTCTATGATCATCTTATTTGGTGATGCTGCTGGTGCCGTTATTATTGAAGCCAGTGAAGAACCCGGTATTTTGTCCAGTCATTTACATGCCTCCGGAAAGCACGGAGACCTGTTATATGCTTCATTGCCAACCCGCGGTGATGCCGCGTCGGTCAATTCCTCTTGGGGCTTCATGAAAGGCAATGCGGTTTTCAAAGTAGCCGTTACCAAACTCAGCGAAGTGGTAGATAAAACCCTGGAAGCCAACAATATGGATAAATCAGACCTGGACTGGCTGGTGCCACATCAGGCAAATTTCCGCATTATTAAGGCCACAGCTGATAAGCTCAATATGTCGATGGACCAGGTGGTTCTGACTTTACCGCATTACGGTAACACTTCCGCGGCAACAGTTCCGACCGCATTAGACACAGCGATTCGGGACGGGCGCATAAAACGCGGTCAAAACTTATTATTGGAAGCTTTTGGTGCAGGTTTCACCTGGGCTTCGTTACTGATCAAATACTAAGGTTAAACTATGTCTAAAACTGCTTTTGTCTTCCCTGGTCAGGGATCACAATCCGTTGGGATGCTTAATGAACTCGTTGCTGCTTCTGATGTAGTTAAAGCAACTTTTGCCGAGGCTTCAGATGCGCTGGGTTATGATTTATGGCAATTAATTGAACAAGGGCCAGCAGAACAACTAAATCAGACGGATAAAACGCAGCCTGCCTTGTTGGCAAGCAGCGTCGCAATTTGGCGTCATTATCTGGCGCAAAACGGTGCAAAGCCCGTTGTTATGGCCGGTCATAGCCTGGGTGAATATTCCGCTTTAACCTGCGCCGGTGTTTTACAATTTGCTGATGCCCTGAAATTAGTTAAAGCCCGCGGCGAATATATGCAACAAGCCGTACCCGCAGGTACCGGAGCTATGTTTGCTATTATCGGTTTGGACGACGACAAAATCGTAGAAATTTGTGCCGCTGAAGCCAAAGGCGAGGTGGTCTCTGCAGTAAACTTCAACAGTCCGGGACAGGTTGTTATTGCCGGTAACGCAGATGCAGTTAAGCGCGCTGGAGATGCCTGTAAAGCGGCCGGTGCCAAACGCGCCTTGCCATTGCCGGTAAGCGTACCTTCCCATTGTGCATTAATGGAACCGGCAGCGATCAAACTCAAAGAGCAGTTAGATACGCTCACTTTATCTGCTCCGCAGATCCCGGTGATTAATAATGTTGATGTCACGGCGGAGACTGAGGGAGACGCTATTAAAAATGCGCTGGTGCGCCAGTTATACAGCCCTGTGCGTTGGACCGAAACCGTGCAAAAGATGGCCGCTGACGGCATTGAGCAATTGGTAGAAGTGGGGCCAGGCAAAGTGTTAACGGGCCTGACTAAACGCATTGATAAAAGCCTTTCCGGGAGTGCCATGAATACTCCTGAATCGGTATCAGAATTTTTATAAAACTATCTAAGAGAGAAAGTAAAAATGGCAAACTTAGAAGGTAAAGTTTCGCTGGTAACCGGTGCCAGCCGAGGCATTGGTAAAGCCATTGCTGAAGCTTTGGTGGCGCAGGGCGCGACTGTTGTTGGTACAGCCACATCAGAAAAGGGCGCTGCCGCTATCAGTGAATACCTGGGCGAGAATGGGTCAGGTAAAGTACTGGACGTTTCCAGCCAGGAATCCATCGAAGCCTTACTTGCTGCAGTCAAAGAGCAATATGGCGATGTGGATATACTGGTCAATAACGCCGGTATCACCAAAGACAACCTGTTAATGCGCATGAAAGACGACGAGTGGCAGTCCATTCTGGATACTAACCTGACGTCTATTTTCCGCATGTCTAAGGCCGTTTTACGGCCAATGATGAAAAAGCGTGCTGGCAGAATCATCAATATTGGTTCTGTAGTAGGTAGTAGCGGTAACCCTGGTCAAACCAATTACTCAGCAGCTAAGGCGGGTTTAATTGGTTTCAGTAAATCCATGGCGCGCGAGATTGCATCTCGCGGTATCACTGTAAACGTGGTATCTCCGGGTTTTATTGATACCGACATGACCAAGGTGTTAACGGATGACCAGAAAGCCGGGATTATGAAGGATGTGCCAATGGAGCGCCTGGGTAAACCTGAGGAAATTGCAGCAACAGTTGCATTCCTGGCATCTGATGGTGCGGCTTATATTACTGGTGAAACCATTCATGTGAATGGTGGCATGTTCATGGTTTAAGCGACTTTGTAAAAAATTTCGCAAATGCTTTATGAATAAATATTAAATGTGCTAAATTGGTGGTTAGACCAGCCAAAAAACCCATGGTCATGCTTGCATGGTTGGGATTTGAAGCATAGACTAACCGCAATTTTACAACTTGCTAAAAGTTAGGATAACTAAAAATATGAGTATTGAAGATCGCGTAACTAAGATTATCGTTGAGCAACTGGGCGTTAAAGAAGAAGAAGTTAAACCAGAAGCTTCATTCGTAGATGACCTGGGCGCTGATTCACTGGACACAGTTGAGTTGGTTATGGCTTTGGAAGAGGAATTCGACACTGAGATTCCTGATGAAGAAGCTGAGAAAATCACAACTGTTCAATCAGCTATCGACTACATCAACGCAAACAAAGACGCGTAAGAGTCAAAGTTGAATATAAAACGGCTCTCCAGGGCCGTTTTTTTGTATCTGTATGAAAATATTTTTAAATACACTTTCCAGTTTCTCCAGCGGAGGCTTATATGTCTAAAAGACGTGTTGTCGTTACTGGTCTTGGTATCCTGTCTCCACTCGGCAACGATGTTGCTTCTACCTGGTCAAATGTTCTGGCCGGGAAAAGTGGAATAGGGGAAATCACACGCTTTGACGCGTCTGATTTCAGTACTCGCTTTGCAGGCGAAGTTAAAGACTTTGACGTAGAATCTTATATCCCTAAAAAAGAAACCAAAAAAATGGACCTGTTTATCCAGTACGGTATAGCCGCGGGTAAACAGGCGCTTGCGGATTCTGGTCTGGTAATCACCGAAGACAATGCATCACGAGTCGGTGTTGCCATCGGCTCCGGTATCGGTGGTCTGGGTTTGATTGAAGAAAATCACACTAAGCTAACCAATTCCGGTCCCAGAAGAATTTCTCCGTTTTTCGTACCCTCTACCATCACCAATATGATTTCTGGCTTCCTGTCTATTATGGAAGGCTTAAAAGGGCCAAATCTGAATATCGTAACTGCCTGTACCACTGGTGTGCATAACATCGGTATTGCTGCGCGTACGATTGCCTACGGTGACGCCGACGCTATGGTGGCCGGTGGTGCCGAAGCCGCTATCACGCCATTAGGCATGGGGGGCTTTGCTGCTGCCAGAGCACTGTCTTCGCGTAACGACGACCCGCAGGCCGCCAGTCGTCCATGGGACGCCGATCGGGACGGTTTTGTCATGGGCGAGGGCGCAGGTGTCGTGGTGCTTGAAGAGTATGAAAGTGCTAAAGCTCGCGGCGCAGAAATTTATGCTGAACTGGTTGGTTTTGGTATGAGTGGCGATGCTTATCACATGACTTCACCACCAGAGAACGGCGAAGGTGGTGCTGCGGCAATGCAAAATGCCCTAAACGATGCCGGTGTTTCCCCGGAAGTCGTGGGTTATATCAATGCTCACGGCACGTCCACGCCGGCAGGTGATGTCGCAGAGGTAGCTGGTATCAAATCAATTTTTGGTGAACATGCGAAAAAGCTGTTGGTCAGCTCTACTAAGTCCATGACAGGTCACCTGTTGGGTGCAGCAGGATCAGTGGAGACCATTTTTACCATTTTAGCGCTGCGCGATAAAGTGGCACCACCCACCATGAACCTGACCACGCCCGGAGAAGGTTGTGATCTGGATTTTGTGGCCGGTAAAGCTAAAGGCTTTGAACAAGAGTACGCCTTGTGTAACTCCTTTGGTTTTGGTGGTACCAACGGTTCTGTATTACTGAAACGTATTTCATAGTCAGCCAAAAACTGTCACAATAAAGGCCTGTTTATACAGGCTTTTTTTATGCATATAAGTTTCGATTATCCTTTTGAATCCAGAGCAGCCAGTTATGGTGACGGTTGTTTCACTACGGCGGCGATAGAGCGTGGTGAAATAGAGTTGCTGGAAGCGCACTTGTTGCGGCTTAAGTCTGGCAGCCAAAAATTGCGTATTCCGGTAACAGAACAAGACCTGGATTCGCTAAGAAGGCAAGTGTCAGAAGCGGTTAAGTCCATACATTGCGGGGTTGTCAAAATCATCATCTCTGCAGGTGATGGTGGCAGAGGTTATGCCCGTGACACTGCAATGCAGCCCAGGTGTTACATTAAAGTGATGGAAGGGCAACCTGATTATAGCCAATGGCAAAAGCAAGGTATTGAGTTATCCGTCGCGGGCAATCGCCTGAGCAAACAGCCCTCGCTCGCGGGCTTAAAGCACCTGAATCGTTTAGAGCAAAGTCTGTTAAAACTAGAGCTAAACGCTGCACAGGATATGTTGGTACTGGATACGGATAACAAAATTGTGGAAGTCACCGCCGGCAATGTGTTTTGGAAAAGTCACAACCGTTGGTTTACCCCGGACCTTCATTTTTCAGGGGTTGAAGGTGTTATGCGTAACCATCTGATTCAGTATTTACATGCAAACAACCAACAGGTCACACACATCAGAGCCTCTCTGAATGCCTTAGAGCAGGCCACCGACATGCTGATCTGCAATAGTTTAATGCGTGTTGTTGCGGTGAATTGTTTGCGCCTGGGTGCTGAGCAATCAATCCATTTAAGCAACCAGAATGTAACCAGATTACAGGCGAAATTGAATCAACATCTAACTATAAAGGGAATCTAGAGCAGTGTTCAAACGCAGGATTTTTATTGTCGTAGTTGGCGTCTCCGCACTTTTGAGTATTTGGTTTGCATCCAAAGCGTTTTTTGCTGTTGTGGCGCAACCCATTAATGTTACCCAGGAACAAACCTTGGATGTGGCGCGTGGTGAACCTCTTACCGGCTTATTGCACAAGCTCGACAAACAGGGGCTGATAGAAAACTCCCTGCTGCTAAAACTCCATATTCGCCTGCTGGCCGATGAATATCCCATAAAGCAGGGGCATTACAGTCTGGTGCCCGGAGCCAGCCTGCAACAGTTATTGGCTGATATTTCCGCTGGCAAAGAAAAGACCTATCGCATCACATTGGTGGAGGGGCTTACCTGGCAACAGTGGCGCAACGAATTATCACAACAGGACTTTATTCACAATGATCTTTCCGATGAGGAATTGTTAACCCTGTTAGACACAACCCATCCCTCTTTGGAAGGACTATTGTTACCTGAAACTTATGATGTCCGTTACCAGACGCCACTATCAGCGTTGGTAGTACGCATGTACGATAATATGCAACGTTTTTTACAGGAACAGTGGGCAAACCGGCAAGGCATGTTACCTGTAAATACCCCTTACGAAGCACTGATACTGGCGTCAATCATCGAAAAAGAAACCGGAGTGGCTGAAGAGCGACCGCGAATTTCCGGTGTTTTTGTCAACCGACTCAGGGATAATATGCGTTTGCAAACCGACCCTACCGTGATTTACGGAATTGGAAGTAATTTTGATGGTAACTTAACCCGGGCTCATTTACGCCAGAGTACTCCTTACAACACCTATGTCATTAAAGGCTTACCGCCCACACCCATTGCAATGGCCAGCAAAGAGTCTATTGTTGCTGCGCTAAATCCGGCCATGACAGAGGAATATTATTTTGTTTCGAAAGGCGATGGCAGCCACCAGTTTTCAGAAACCCTGCAACAGCACAATGCCGCAGTCAGAAAGTATCAGTTAGGTTTATAAGATGATTTATCCCTGGTTCGAAAATCAGTTTAACGGGTTAATGGCCCGCGCCAAACAACAAAAATTGCATCATGGTTTGTTATTTATCGGCAGCCGGGGTACCGGGAAGTCAGAAATACTGCAACAAATGGCACGTAACCTGTTATGTGTGAATAAAAGTGCATGTGGTCAGTGCCAGTCCTGCACCCTCTATGCCGCGGGTAATCATCCGGATCTCATTTTAACGCCTTACGAAAAAACGATTGGGGTCGATGTCATACGGGAGGGCATTAGCCGACTGAATCAAACTTCTCACTTAGGGTTAGATAAAATACTGATCATTGAAAATGCCCATAAGATGACTGTGGCAGCCTCTAACGCACTGTTAAAGACACTGGAAGAGCCAACCCGCAAAACCTATATTCTGATGTCAGCCACCAGTGCCAATGAATTGCTTCCAACGATACTGAGTCGCTGTGAGAAACAATTGGTACAGATCACGGATAAGGCGATTGTTGAGCAGTGGTTGCAAGCACAAGGAACCCCGTCAGATACATTGCTGTTAGCACTTTATTGGTCCCGGCCCTTGCTCATTAACGCTATACTCAAAGATGAGGCGCTGCTGGAGTGCTTCGACTGGCTTAAAAATCTGCAAAAGATAAACAGTAGTGGCGCTATGCCCAACAAGCTGTTGGAAGAACATCACCTTTTACTGGACTGGATGGCTTACAAACTCAATGAAGTAAAGCGCTCCGAGATTTCAGATGAACTCAGCCTCAAAGTGTTTGCTATGCACAATGAACTGTTGTCAGCCAGTAAAACCCTGAACATGCAGGGCGTTAACAAAACCCTTATCATCGAAAAAATGTTACAATCCTGGCGTCAGTTTTCGACCCTGCTGTAATCAATTAAATAATACCGGAGTGTGTAATGTTGGTGGATTCCCACTGTCATCTTGATCGATTAGATAAAACCAAAGAAGAATTAACAGACGTGATTAATACCGCCAATGCACAAGGGGTTGATCACTTTCTATGTGTTTGTGTTTCGGTCAACGATTTTTACAGTATGATGGATATGATCAACGGTTTGCCTAATGTTTATGCAACCTGTGGTGTCCATCCGTTACACCAGGATGAAGCCTGTCCTCAGGCCGAATTATTAAAAGCGGCACAGGCAGAAAACGTCGTAGCGATTGGTGAGACCGGGCTGGATTATTTTTATTCGCCGGAAAGCAAAGCGGTGCAGATCAAATCCTTTGTTGAACATATTCAGGTGGCTAATCAGCTCAACAAACCGCTGGTTATACATACCAGAGACGCACGTGAAGATACTATCGCCTTACTGAAACAACACGGCGGCGAACAGTGTGGTGGGGTTTTGCATTGTTTTACTGAAAACTGGGAGATGGCCAAAGCTGCTTTAGATTTGGGCTTTTATATCTCCATATCGGGTATTGTTACTTTCAGAAACGCCGCTGAACTCAGAGATGTCGTGAAAAAAATTCCGCTGGATCGCCTCTTAGTGGAAACTGACTCGCCCTGGCTGGCTCCTGTACCGCACAGAGGTAAACAAAATCAGCCGGCTTATGTCAAAGATGTCGCTCAGTTTATCGCCGATTTAAGAGAAATACCGCTGGAGAAACTAGCAAAAATCACCACAGATAACTTTTTTAAACTCTTCCCGTTAGCCAGAGTCGGTTGAGCAGGTTTGCATAAAAAGCCTCGGTAAGCTAGAATCCGCGCGCTTTTTGTACACTGCCTGAAATCCTGGCAGTGGTTATTTTAATTTGCACCGGATTAAAGATCCGGATAGCGGAGAACAATATGAATCAGGTCGTCATCTGTGCCATGTATAAATTTGTGGCACTGGAAAACTATCAGGAAATACGTCAGCCACTCTTAACCTATATGGAAGAGCAGGGCATAAAGGGCACATTGCTGCTCGCTAGTGAAGGCATAAACGGTACCGTATCAGGTACCAGAGAAGCCATTGATGCCTTGCTGGCATACCTTAATCAGGATGAGCGCATCAATCCGATTTCCTTCAAAGAATCATACGAAGACACGCAACCTTTTTACCGCACCAAGGTAAAATTGAAAAAAGAAATCGTTACCATGGGCGTGGAAGGCATCGACCCGCGTAAAACGGTGGGAACCTACGTTAAACCCCAAGACTGGAACGCGCTGATTTCTGATCCAGATGTGACGGTTATCGATACCCGCAACGATTACGAAATTGGCATTGGTACTTTTAAGCACGCTATCAATCCAAAAACAGAGACTTTCCGGGAGTTTCCACAGTATGTTGCTGACAATATGGACCCCAATAAAAACAAGAAAGTAGCGATGTTTTGCACCGGCGGCATTCGCTGCGAGAAGTCCACTGCTTTCATGAAAGAACAAGGCTTTGAAGAGGTATATCACCTGGAAGGTGGTATTTTAAAATACCTGGAAGATGTGCCCAAAGAGCAGAGTTTATGGGAAGGTGATTGTTTCGTATTTGATAACCGGGTAGCCGTTAATCACGATCTGGAAAAAAGCCACTACGACCAATGTTACGCCTGCCGACTGCCAATTACTGAAGAAGATAAGCAAAGCGATAAGTATGAATCAGGCGTTTCCTGTCCGCATTGTTTTGGCCAACACAGTGATGCTCAAATAGAGCGTTTTCGTGAAAGAGAGAAGCAAATTGCCTTGTCTAAAGAGCGTAATGAAGAGCATATTGGCACAGAAGCGCGTGATGTTATGAACAAAATGCGCAAGTTGAAAATCAACGAGCGACGTGCTCAACGCCAGGCTGCTAAAAGCTAAGTGAGGCTCAGTCCATATGGAAAACGCAAGTGTAGACACCAGCGCAGTCTAGCGTTTACACTGGGTTAAAGAACAGAAAACGGAAGCTTACTGATGAGCGACACAAAAGAAATAGATCAAGAAAAAATTAACCAGATCCGTGAAGAGTTTGATTTCTTCGACAATGACAAAAACGGCGAAATCGACTTTGGTGAGTTTTTTGAACTATTAAAAGTTATTTCCCCCAAAGCGAAGGAATCTCAGGCGCAGGAAGGTTTTGCGCTGATTGATGAAAATGGTGATGGTTCTATTGATTTTGACGAGTTTCTTGCCTGGTGGCAGGACAACTGGTGGGAATACTAATCCATTAAACTAAGCTGAAACAAAAAAGCGCCGACATTTCCCGGCGCTTTTTTTATCACATGCGATTTGTTACAGCGACAATGCCTGAGCCGCGTCCATATACTCCAGACCCAGCTGTTCACCCAATGCATCAGTAACCGCTTTATAAGTCACTTTGCCTTTGTGCACATTCAGACCGGCTAACAGATGGGGGTCATCCAACATGGCTTTTTTCGGTCCTTTGTTGGCTAACGCCAAACCAAATGGCAGAGTGGCATTGTTTAAGGCCATAGTTGATGTACGGGCAACGCCGCCTGGCATATTAGCAACGCAGTAATGTACAACACCATCCACTACATATACCGGGTCCTGATGCGTGGTGGCTTTAGAAGTCTCGAAACAGCCGCCCTGGTCGATGGCAACGTCAACTACAACCGAGCCTTCTTTCATGTTTTTAATGTGCTCTCTGGTTAACAGCTTAGGCGCTGCAGCGCCAGGGATTAACACCGCACCGACTACCAAATCCGCTTTAGACGAATAATGCTCAATGGCATCAACCGTGCTGAATACCGTTTTAACCCGGCCATCAAAGATATCGTCCAAATCTCTTAATCGCGGTAAAGAGCGATCTAAAATGGTGACATCAGCGCCCATGCCCAATGCCATTTTCGCAGCATTAGTACCAACAACGCCACCGCCAATAATCAAAACCTTACCAGGTGCCACACCCGGTACGCCGCCCAGCAGAGTACCGCTACCACCTTGTGCTTTTTCCAGAAAGTGCGCGCCCGCCTGAACCGACATACGACCCGCTACTTCGCTCATAGGAGCCAACAGGGGCAGAGCGCCTGTGCGATCGGTTACGGTTTCATAAGCGATACAGGTGGCACCAGATTTAACCAGTAAATCGGTTTGGGTAGGGTCCGGCGCTAAGTGCAGATAGGTGTACAGTGTCTGACCTTCAGACAGCATTTTACATTCGTTGGGCTGAGGCTCTTTTACCTTAACGATCATTTCCGCTTTTTCAAAAATGGTTTCAGGTGCAGCAACGATTGTTGCCCCAGCATCCTGATACTGTTCGTTAGTAAAGCCAATTGACGTGCCTGCATCGGTTTCTACCATCACCTGATGGCCGTGCATAACAAACTCTTTAACCGCTGCAGGGGTTAATCCAACGCGGTATTCGTGATTTTTTATTTCTTTTGGTACACCAATCAACATAGCAAGTAGGGTCCTAATTTCGTTAGAAAATATGTTTGATGAGTATAGGTAAAAAAATGCAGAATGAATCACTTTATTTTGCTATATTCCCAGATTATATATCTGAAAAAGTTTAAATGACGACATAAAATATGCTGGTAAAAACGCCAAAAGACCTCGATCGTATCGATCGCAAGATACTTATTGAGTTGCAGAACGATGGCCGTCTGTCTAACGTAGAATTGTCTAAACGGGTGGGGTTGAGCCCGACGCCTTGTCTGGAGCGTGTCAGGCGACTGGAAAATCAGGGCTACATTACCGGTTACGTGGCTCAGGTTGCGCCAGAAAAGTTGGGGGCAGCAATGCTGGTATTCGTTGAGATCACCCTGGTAAAAACGTCAGTGGATATATTTGAAGATTTTTCCAACGCGGTTAAAAAGCTGGAAGATATTCAGGAATGCCATCTGGTTTCCGGCAATTTTGATTACCTGTTAAAAACACGGGTTGCAGATATGTCGAGTTACAGAAAATTATTAGGTGATATACTGCTTAGATTGCCCGGGGTGAGTGAATCTCGCACTTATGTGGTAATGGAAGAAGTAAAGCAGTCGTCTTATGTTAAGATAAACGTGAAATAAAAAGCTGTGCGCAACAGTCATCATAATAAATAACAAGATTAATAGGGAAAGTAGCTTTCATAATGGCTCGTTTAAGTGGTATGCAAAGACTTATGGAAGTTGGCATGATCGTGTCGGCTGGCTTTGCGTTGTTTCTGTTCCTCTCTGTCGCAACCTTTAATTCTGCAGATCCAGGTTGGAGTCAGACCGGGTTTTCTTCTGATGTACGCAATGCTGCTGGCCCTGCAGGTGCCTGGATTGCCGATGTATTATTTTGGTGCTTTGGCTATCTGGCCTGGGTTATCCCCTTTGCGACAGCCTTTGTTGGCTGGTTTATCTTCCAAACCAGTAAATCGGTTTACGAACTGGATTATCTGACCATCGGATTGCGTTTGATTGGCGCCATCTCATTACTGATCGGGCTTACCGGTATTTTAAGTATCAATGTCGATGATATGGTGACTGTCACCTCCGGCGGTATGATAGGCGAAGCTATCAGTCACGCTCTTATTCCCTTTTTTAGTCTGGTGGGGACCAATCTGCTCTTACTGTGTTTTGTTTGTACTGGCTTTACTTTGCTAACAGGCATTTCGTGGCTGACCATTATTGATGGTTTAGGGTTTTACAGTGTTTGGTCCTACAAAAAGACCACTCAGGTGCCATTGCTGTTGGGGTTTGACGGTAGTAGCAGCCCAAGATTGACAGACAAAAGTAAAGATAAGCAACTTGCTACTTCACGTGCCAGTTCCCACAACATTGAAATCACCAGTATGCGCCCGGAGCCCGAACTGGATGACGATCAAGATCAGGAAGTCGTACAGGAAGATTATGATGTACCTGAGCGCAAAGAAGACAAGTTCGAAGCAAGAAAATCGGCTGACGAAAAGTCCCACAGCTTTTCTGCTATCACCAATTTATTTAAGCCCAAGCCTGTTACGGTTGAAGTGGTATCCGAAGAGGTCACCGAACGCAAAGAGCCAATAATCACTAACGATGCAGGTGCCCCGGATGCGCCAAAAGAGGCCAAAGCAACACCCGCAGCAGAACCTAAAGAAGCCGCTAAAGCTGCTGTTACGGTTGGTGTTCCAGGCGCCAGGCCGCTAAAAACCTTTAAAGAACTGGAAGATGTACCCGAAGGTATCGTGCCGTCTTTTGACTTGCTGGACAGACCGAACAAAAAGCAAAATCCAATATCAGAAGAAGAGTTAGAGCAAATCGCCCGTCTGGTGGAAGCAAAACTGGCAGACTTCAACGTGGAAGCACGGGTAGTGGGCGTGTTCCCAGGCCCCGTTATCACCCGTTTTGAACTGGATTTGGCGCCTGGCGTCAAAGTCAGCAAAATTACCGGATTGGCAAAAGATCTGGCGCGTGCCATGTCAGCCATGTCAGTGCGCGTAGTTGAAGTCATTCCGGGCAAATCGGTAATCGGTCTTGAATTGCCAAACAAAACCCGGGAAACCGTGTTCTTAAGTGAAGTAATCGGTGGACCGAAATTCCAGTCTAATCCCTCCAACCTGACCATGGTACTGGGGGCTGATATTTCCGGAAACCCGGTGGTGGTAGACCTGGCTAAGATGCCTCATTTATTGGTGGCCGGTACAACCGGTTCCGGTAAGTCAGTTGGGGTTAATGTAATGATCTTATCATTACTCTATAAATCCACACCGGAAGATGTGCGCTTTATCATGATAGACCCAAAAATGTTGGAGCTTTCTGTGTACGAGGGTATCCCTCACTTACTGGCAGAAGTGGTAACCGACATGAAAGAAGCGTCCAATGCGCTGCGCTGGTGTGTGGGAGAAATGGAGCGCCGTTACCGATTGATGTCAGCAATGGGTGTGCGAAACCTGAAAGGGTACAATGCCAAAGTAATGAAGGCGAAAGAGCAGGGGACACCGATAAAAGATCCACTCTGGTCTTCGGAGCAAAGTATGGATGAAGAAGCTCCGGAGCTGGAAAAGTTACCCTCCATAGTTGTTGTGGTAGACGAATTTGCCGACATGATGATGATTGTTGGCAAAAAAGTAGAAGAACTGATTGCCCGAATTGCGCAAAAGGCACGTGCGGCGGGCATACATCTGATACTGGCAACACAACGACCTTCGGTGGATGTAATTACCGGCTTAATTAAGGCAAATATCCCTACCCGGATAGCCTTCCAGGTGTCGTCGAAAATTGATTCCAGAACTATTTTGGATCAACAAGGGGCAGAAGCCCTGTTGGGTATGGGGGATATGCTTTATTTGCCTCCGGGCACAGGGGTTCCAACCCGCGTACACGGGGCATTTGTGGATGATCACGAGGTTCACGCCGTTGTTGGTGATTGGAAAAAACGCGGCGAACCTGAGTACATCGATGAGATCTTAAACGGGGAAGCCAGTGCTGATGTCATGCTACCTGGTGAACAGGCCGAGAACGAAGATCAGGAATACGATGCCTTTTATGATGAGGCGGTTGCGTTTGTTACTGAATCCCGTCGTGCTTCGGTTTCCGGTGTACAACGTAAATTCAGAATTGGTTACAACCGTGCAGCCCGTCTGGTAGAGCAAATGGAGCAAAACGGCGTGGTATCGCCACCCGGGCACAATGGTAATCGCGATGTATTGGCTGCACCGCCACCTAAGGACTAATGAATGATTAAAAAGTTTACATATCTGGTATTGGTATTGACGCTTTCACACTCTGCCCTGGCCAGTGATGACAGCAAAATGGCATTAAAAAAACAGTTAGCGCAACTGCAATCTTTCAGTGCTAAATTTCAGCAAAAGGTATCAGATGCGTTAGGCGAAGAACTGCAAAATGCAGAAGGCATATTGTTATTAAAACAACCACAGAAATTGTACTGGGAGTCATACGAGCCAAACGAAATGCAACTGATTGCCGATGGTGATACCTTGTGGCACGTTGACCCTTTTGTGGAGCAGGTGGTCGCCATTAACCAACAAAATGCGGCGCAGGACCATCCGGTAATGCTACTGGCTCAGCCCGACTCACCGATGTGGCAACACTATCTGGTTGAAGAAACCGCTGTAGGTAGCTTCACCATGAAAAGCCTGAAGGCAGATAGCGATTTTATTTCTTTAACCCTGTCATTCACCCAGGGAAATCTTACGACACTGACTATTCTGGATAAGATGGAACAGACCAACCAGTTGTTCTTTTCCGAGGTAGAACAAAATCAGCCCATAAGTGATGAGCGTTTTACCTTCACGTTGCCTGAGGGCTATAGCCTGGATGATCAACGGTAGTTCAGGGTAACAAAATCCAGAGTAACAAATACCATGCAACAATCAGGCTCGCCGCTCGCGGCGCAACTCAGGCCCAAAACACTGCAGGATTATATCGGCCAGGCGCATTTGCTTGGTCAGGGCATGCCTTTACGTGCCGCACTGGAAGCCGGAAACCTGCATTCAATGGTGTTTTGGGGGCCGCCTGGAACCGGAAAAACTACAATGGCAGAAATGGTGGCTGCCCATAATGATGCTCAGTTAATACGCCTTTCCGCTGTTACCTCTGGTATTAAGGATATCCGGGAAGCAGTGGCAACTGCACAGCAGAACCGAACCCAGTTTAATCAGAAAACTATTTTATTTGTGGACGAAGTTCACCGTTTTAACAAATCCCAACAGGACGCGTTTTTACCGCATATCGAAGACGGCAGTATCGTATTTATTGGTGCCACCACCGAAAACCCTGCGTTTGAACTGAACCGGGCACTGCTATCTCGGGTGCGTTTATACATCCTGGAAAAGCTCAGTAAAACAGAAATCCAGCAGGTTATCTCACGTGCTGTGGGGTACCTAAATACGTCGATTACCGAGGATGCGCTGGTGCTGTTGAGTAATTTTGCGTCCGGTGATGCCAGGCGAGCTCTGAACTGTATAGAGCTGGCTCATAGTGTTGCCAAAGCTGAAATTACACCTGTTGAGATCAAATATGCCGTAGAGGGACGGGTGGTCCAGTTCGACAAACAGGGCGATCACTTTTACGATTTAATTTCGGCGTTTCATAAATCAGTGCGCGGCTCCAGCCCGGACGCCGCTTTGTACTGGTACTGTCGTATTTTAGAAGCCGGAGGCGAGCCGCTTTATGTAGCACGCCGCCTGCTGGCCATTGCATCAGAGGATATTGGCAATGCCGATCCACGCGCCCTACAAATTGTAGTGAATGCCTGGGATATTTTTCATCGGGTAGGCCCGGCTGAAGGCGAAAGGGCAATTGCCCAGGCGACTGTGTACTGTGCCAGTGCGGCCAAGAGTAATGCGGTTTACAAAGCCTTTAAAGCAGCACGGCAATTGGCCGCAGAAACCGGCGATGCCGAAGTACCGGTGCACTTGCGTAACGCGCCTACAAAGATTGCAAAACAACAGGGTCATGGCCAGGAATACCGCTACGCTCACAACGAAGATTATGCCTACGCCGCGGGTGAAAACTACTTTCCACAAGAACTCAGTGACCAAAAGTTTTATTTCCCTGAACCCCGAGGCTTAGAAAAACAAATCCGCGAAAAACTGGATTATTTAGCCGAACTGGATAAAAACAGCAGCAACAAACGCTATGAGTAGTTTAAATATTTATCTGTTGGTGGCTGTTGGTGGGGCGTTTGGTGCGTCACTACGCTTTTTTATCTCACAAATCATGCTGCAATGGCTTGGCAAGGGGTTTCCTTTTGGTACACTGCTGGTCAATGTTGTGGGGTCATTTTTATTGGGCTGGGTTTACAGCCTGACCGAGCATGGCCACCTGGAAATTGTTCCCTGGCGGACGTTAATCGCCATAGGGTTTTTAGGGGCTTTTACAACTTTCTCTACCTTTTCCGTAGACAGTTTATTGCTTTTGCAACAAGGCCACTACCTGAAAGGTATTCTGAATATATTTTTGAATCTCAGTTGTTGCCTGGGCGCTGCCTGGGTAGGACTACATATTATTAAGGGTTAATCAAACACCATGTTGGATGCAAAATTGTTGCGAACGGATCTGCAAGATACCGCCGAAAAGCTGGCGGCTCGCGGGTTCAAACTTGACGTTGAAAAGTTAGCTGCACTGGAAGAAAAAAGAAAATCACTGCAGGTAAAAACACAAGAACTACAAAATGAGCGCAACGTCCGTTCCAAGTCGATTGGTAAAGCCAAAGCATCCGGTGAGGATATTCAACCTTTACTGGCCGAAGTGGGCAAGCTTGGTGACGAATTAGATGCCGCTAAGCATGAATTGAGTGCGTTACTGGAAGAAATTCAGCTGATTTCGCAATCTGTACCCAATGTGCCTGACAGTGCCGTGCCAGCAGGTAAAGACGAAACCGAAAACCAGGAAATCAGCAAATGGGGCACACCCAAAACGTTTGATTTCGAGGTTAAAGATCATGTGGATCTCGCAACTGGGTTGAACAATGGTGCCGATTTTGAAACGGCAGCCAAACTCACCGGTTCTCGCTTTGTAGTGATGAACGGTAAAATTGCCAGATTACATCGCGCTCTGGCGCAGTTTATGTTGGACACTCACACCGCCGGGCACGGTTATGAAGAGTGCTACGTTCCTTTGCTGGTAAACGACGAGTCGCTGTTTGGCACCGGTCAATTGCCTAAATTTGGTGAAGATTTGTTTCACACCAAACCGGCCACCGAAGAAGGGCAAGGCCTGGCGCTGATCCCAACTGCGGAAGTGCCACTGACCAACATTGCCAGAGATGTTATTTTTGATGCTAAACAATTACCGGTAAAAATGACCGCACATACCCCCTGTTTCAGAAGTGAAGCAGGCTCCTATGGGCGTGATACCCGCGGCTTAATCAGACAACATCAGTTTGATAAGGTGGAATTGGTGCAGTTGGTTGAGCCAGCTAAATCCATGGAAGCCCTGGAAGAACTTACCGGCCATGCTGAAAAGATTTTGCAGTTACTGGAACTGCCTTATCGTAAAGTCCTGTTGTGCACCGGTGATATGGGCTTTGCCAGCTGCAAAACCTACGATTTAGAAGTGTGGCTGCCAGCGCAAAACACTTACAGAGAGATTTCCAGCTGCAGTAATATGGGCGATTTCCAGGCCAGACGGATGCAGGCTCGCTATCGTGCCGCCGACAACCAAAAACCTGAGCTAATTCATACCCTAAATGGCTCCGGATTGGCGGTAGGTCGTACCCTGGTGGCTATTTTGGAAAACAACCAACAGGCTGATGGCAGTGTTGCTATTCCAAAAGTGCTGCAAGGCTACATGGGTGGACTGGAAAAAATTTCGGTAGCGTAATACTATCCGGTAACAATGTTATCGGATAAAAAGTATCACAGGGGTCGTTATGGCAAGAAGTCGTGAGTTCAAACAAATGATGAAGTGGATATACTGGTTATGTATTCTGGCCATCATAGGTTTTATCGGTTACATCGGATTTGAAATATTCGTGACAGTAAACGAAGGCATGGGCCAAAAGAACTAACTCACAGGCATTTAGCCGGTTTTGGCAATCCGGCAAGCTTAGTCGCTTGTTTAGCCGCACCTTTAGGGAACAGTCGATGCAGATAACGGCTGTTTCCTTTATCTTCCCCCAGTTTCTTTTTCATGGCGTTAACCAGCGCTCTGATTGCCGGGCTGGTATTAAATTCCAGATAAAACTCGCGAACAAACCAGACTACTTCCCAGTGACTGTCAGTTAACTGGATATTTTCAGATTCCGCTAACAGCGGCACCATGTCCGCGTCCCAATCTTCAACGTTTTGTAAATACCCGTTTTTGTCCAACGGAATGCTTTTACCATTAAATTCTAATGTATCGGACATTAATGTTTTCCTTACCACGACAGGGTTCTGTCAAATTGTGCTGTCAGCGCGACTAACTGCGGGTAATTAAGTTGTTCCAGGTTGGAGCTGCGCAATGCCATACCTCTGAGCTGCAAATCTTCTTGCAGCACATAAACTTTCTGTTGCAGGGGTAAACTGTCATTGGCCAGATAAACGGCTTCAGCCATTAATACCAGCGCATCTTCTGGCGTAATCAGATAAGCCTGCTCACTGAGCAAGTCAAATCCGGCATTGTTGGTTAACAGGTGTAGGGTGCTCAAAATCGAATGACTCGTTGATATTCGGAAAGTGTCAGCGACAGATCCGCCGGGGTTAGTACCTGCACAAAATCAGGTAACTCTTGCTGGTTGATATTATGCCGTTGCAAATCCAATTGACTGGCATAAATGTTCTCAATGTCGTAAAAGGGCAGAGCTGCAAAGCTTTTGGTAAAATCTTTTAATGAGGTACCGGTGGTATTCACGGATGTCAGTTGCCGAACGCCACCTGAAACAAAGAACATGGCGGTGGGGATCTCAAAGGTGCCCAACACCATTGCCATATCCACGGCGTCTTGCCCGGAGGTGTTGGCAAATGGCGGCTGAGTAATAACTAAAGCGATGTTTTTTGTCATATTAAAACTGTATAAAATGCTCAGCAGTTTGGCTTAGCTGGCTGAACTCTGCCAGGCCGCCAGCGTGAAAGGGTGCACTGAGGTTAAAGGCGTTTGTTTGCTGTGCATCTTCCTCGGTAATAACGCCACGTTTAATCGCAGCTGAAGCACAGACAATCAGTTCCACATTGCTGTCTTGAGCCAGCTCCGTCCATTGCTTGTGAAGATTAAGCTCATCACCGGGTGGTTGCATAAAAGCATTGGCGTTGTGAATACCCTCGCCATAAAAGAACAGCGCCACCTTATTGGATTGCTCAGCTGCCGCTTTTGCGAATTGTAAAGCGGAATAACAATTAGCCGAGGCAGTTGGTGAGCTGGTTACTAAAATCAGGAATGTTTTCATACGGATAGTTTACTTTAACAAACCGTAAAAACAAAACACCCCGCAAAAGCGGGGTGTTTTAATTGACTCTGTTTAATCAGAGATTAATCGTCGCCACCAAACGCACCCAGCAAGTGCAGGATTGCGGTGAACAGGTTGTAGATGTTCAGGTATAAAGACACAGTGGCTCTGATGTAGTTAGTCTCACCACCGTGAATAATACGGCTGGTATCAAACAGGATCAGGCCAGACATGATAAATACAATCGCTGCACTTACTGCCAGAGACAGCGCCGGAATACCCATAAAGATATTGGCGATGCTGGCTACGATGGCAACAATCAAACCTACCATCAAAAAACCGCCCATAAATGAGAAGTCTTTCTTAGTTGTTAATACATAACCAGACAGTGCGAAAAACACTAATGCCGTCGCACCTAATGCCTGCATGATTAACGCACCACCACCCTGTAATTCGGAATAGGCGTTAAGTAGTGGCCCTAATGAGCCGCCTAATAAACCTGTGAAAACAAAGATCCAGGCTAAGCCTGAAGCTTTATCTGCTTGTTTGTTAACAATAAAGAGACACACAAATGCACCAATAGACATGCCTAAAGCCGCCATTGGTGAAAGATTCATGCCCATAGTAATACCGGCGCAAATGGCACTGAAGACAAGTGTCAGGCCAAGAAGCATGTAGGTATTACGCAGAACCTTATTGGTCTCCAGTACTGAAGGCCTTGAACTGGCAGAATACACTGAATTTTGTTGCATCGTTAAACTCCGTAGTTAGTCAGCAAAAAATAGATATTATTATCTAATGCTAGTTTTAGGGTTTCGACCACATTTTTCAACTAAAATTCACTGTAAAGAGGTCGAAAAAGCGTAACCAGATATTCGAATTTTTCTGATTAGCTAATTATTTGGTCAATTTGATTAAAGTTAAGGCAGTCGAACAAATTAATGGAAATTAACCCTTTACAACCCTAAACAACATCATTAATATGCGCTCCACAATTTGGAGAGATGGCAGAGCTCGGTTGAATGCACCTGACTTGAAATCAGGCGTGGGGTTAAACCCACCGGGGGTTCGAATCCCTCTCTCTCCGCCAAATTCGAAGAAAGCCGCACTTTAGTGCGGCTTTTTTTGTGGGCCTTAATAAAGAGCTACCAACTGCTGAATTATTCCAATTCAACCTGACAATACTTAAATGCCAACACCGGGGTTTATCTTTAGTCACGGTTCTACTTGTTTGAAGCCGACCGGGAGTAATTTATGCCGGGACAGATACATTCCTAAGATAATACCATCGCTTGATCAGATTAAACTTGAATTGAACCCGCCCAACCGCTACCGTTTCACAAAAAATATCTTTTTAATCAATGGAAAAAATCAAGAAATGTCGATGTGGCTGTAAAGCTATGTTACCTATGCAGTCCAAAACCTGCCCGGACCGCTGGGTGATCCGTTGTAGTTTTGAGCAATGCAAGGCAGTTAATTACGGTGTTGGCTTACCCGATACCATTAAGGGATGGAACCGGTTGAGTTCCGGATTTTACCGTTAACCGGTTCAGATTGTTGAATAAATGGTCAAATATTTCGAAAATTGCTGCAGGCTCAGGCTGTCATTGACTAATTTGGATATTTTTACTTGCCCAATGGCGGTCTGTTGATTAAATTCTATTGTTGTATTGTGCAAAACAAGAAGAGACTTCCTGATGTTAGAGTGGAGCTACTAGATTGATAAAACTTCTGTTAGTTGATGATCATGACCTGGTCAGAACTGGAATTCGCCGAATTTTGGATGATGTTGAAGGATTCAATGTAATAGCCGAAGCTCAAAGTGGTGAGGCGGCAGTTAAACTGTGCCGTAAAGATCCACCGGATATTGTATTGATGGACATGAGCATGCCGGGTATAGGCGGGCTTGAAGCCACCAAGCAAATATTGCGTATCAATGAAGACATCAAAGTTGTGGCGCTTTCAGTACATAAAGAAAACCCATTTCCTGCAAAAGTGATGCAGATGGGAGCGTTTGGCTACCTCACCAAAGATGCCGATCCCCAGGAAATGATCATTGCTATCCAGAAAGTGGCAAGGGGCCAGAAGTACATTGCACCCGAGATAGCGCAACAAATCGCGTTGGGTCAGTTGGATCTGAATGAAGATGATCCCTTTAAGTCGCTGTCTGAGCGTGAACTGCAAATCATGATCATGATCACCAAAGGCACCAAAGTTCCGGATATTGCGGTGCAATTAAATATCAGTGCTAAAACAGTCAATACCTATCGTTACAGAATGTTTGAAAAGCTCAATGTCAGCTCCGATGTCGAACTCACTCACCTTGCATTACGTCATCACCTGATAAAATCTGATAACCTTTAATTCCCATGTCAGACAAGGAAGAAAGCCAGAGTAATTCGTTTGACTCTGGTGCATTTCTCAAAAATCTCACTCAGCAACCCGGCGTTTATCGCATGTATAACGACAAAGGGGATGTGATTTATGTGGGCAAAGCCAAGAATCTGAAAAAGCGGGTATCCAGTTACTTTAAGACCAATCTGGATAGCGTAAAAACCATTTCCTTAGTGAAGAATATAGCCAATATGGATGTGACGGTAACGCATTCAGAAACCGAAGCTTTCATACTGGAAAATAACTTTATAAAAAAGTACAAACCCCGTTACAACGTATTGCTGCGGGATGATAAGTCCTATCCCTATATTCACCTGTCTGGTCATCAACACCCCAGACTGAGCATTTTTCGCGGCACCAAAAGAGAGAAGGGCGGTGAGTACTTTGGCCCTTACCCCAGTGCCTGGTCGGTGCGGGAAAGCTTGCGTCTGATGCAAAAGATCTTTCCGGTGCGCCAATGCGAAGACAGTTATTATCGCGCCCGCTCCAGACCATGCCTGCAGTATCAGCTTAAGCGTTGTTCAGCTCCCTGTGTGCCCGGCTATGTCTCTGATCCTGAATATCAGGACCAGGTAGATTTAGCGCGCATGTTTTTAAAGGGCAAAAGCAAAGACGTTATCGCTTCTTTGGCAGATAAAATGGAAAGCGCCAGTCAGTCGCTGAACTTTGAGCAGGCAGCGGTTCATCGCGATCAAATCACTATATTAAACCGTATTCAGGAGCAGCAATGGGTTAGCGGCTCGCAGGAAGAAATGGACGTATTTGGTTTGGCCTATCGCAATGGTACCGCCTGTATTCAAGGCTTTTTCATCCGGGATAATAAATTACTGGGCAACAAAAGCTTTACGCCTAAGGTACCTGCTAATTCCGAGCTCAACGAAGTATTGGAGTCTTTTGTGGTGCAATACTATTTGTCTGGCGGAAAAAGCATTCCCAGCCAGGTGGTTTTGCCATTTAAACTCGAAGACAAAGACGCCCTGGAAAAAGCCTTAAGTCAGGAAGCAGGGCGCAAGGTGACTTTTTACCAGGGACTCAGAGACGAGAAAAAGCGCTACCTGGAGCTGGCCACCACCAATGCCGAAACCACTTTAACCACCTTATTATCACAACAAAAATCAATTCACGCTCGCTATCTTGAGTTGGAAAAGGTGCTGGAATGGCAAAAGCCCATTCAGCGGATGGAATGTTTCGATATATCCCATACTTCGGGCCAGCAAACCGTGGCCTCCTGTGTGGTGTTTAATCGCGAAGGGCCTTTTAAGAACGACTACCGTCGTTACAACATCGAAGGAATTACCCCAGGTGATGATTATGCCGCTATGGCCCAGGCCCTAAAAAGGCGATTTAAGCCCGGCTCAGATCCTGCCAAAATTCCGGATATCTTGTTTATTGACGGAGGTAAAGGTCAGTTAGCCCAGGCCGAGGCCTTTTTTGAAGACTGGCAGGGAGATAAAACACCACAATTGATTGGTGTGGCAAAAGGGACTTCGCGCAAGCCGGGACTGGAAACGCTGATTATGGCAGGCAGCCACGAGACTATTCCGCTGGAGGCAGATTCCATCGCCCTACATCTGATCCAGCACATCCGTGACGAATCACACCGGTTTGCCATTGCAGGACACCGCAATCGTCGTCAGAAAGAAAAGAAACGCTCAAAACTGGAAGATATTCCAGGAGTAGGTGCTAAACGCCGGCAAAGCCTGTTAAGATATATGGGTGGTTTGCAGGAAGTGTTAGGCGCCAGCGTAGAACAACTAGAGCAAGTCCCGGGCGTTAGCCGCGAATTAGCCGAAAAGATTCATGCCTGGCTCCGTTCAGCCTGATACCAAAACAGACAGAAGATTACAGGAATTCAATGTACACCATTCCCAACCTGCTTACTTTTTTTAGAGTATTACTCATCCCCGTGTTTGTCGTTGTCTACTACCTGGACTGGCAGTGGGCACATCAGGCCGGCGCCTTTATATTTTGGTTAGCCGCAATCACGGACTGGTTTGATGGTTATCTGGCCAGAAAGCTACAACAAACCACCAGTTTTGGTGCATTCCTGGACCCGGTAGCCGATAAATTGATTGTCGCAGCCGCGCTGTTAATGATTACGCATACATATAGCACTTTGTGGATCACTATTCCGGCTATTTTGTTGATGTCTCGTGAGATCTTTGTGTCTTCGTTAAGGGAGTGGATGGCCAAGCACGGTGAGTCTGACACGGTAAAGGTGTCATTCTGGGGGAAAGCAAAAACCATGGCTCAAATGTTGGCACTAATCGGATTATTGTCTGAATTTGAAGTTTTGTACTGGGTAACTCTTGGCTATATTTTGCTTTATGTTGCCACCGTATTATCGGTGTACTCTATGGCCCAGTATTCGGTTGCCGCATGGACGACTATTCGTAAATACGCAAAATAACGCGAAATTGTTTGAAAATGACGCACTTAAGCCAAAAATCAAGCAGTCAGTTTAAAAAGAACATTTTTTCTGTTGACAGTAGGGCGCTTCACTGTAAAATCCTGCTCCACGTTTTGAGGTGCCGTCACTCAACTGAAACATCCTTAAAACGTAGCAAGTATTTGCGGGAATAGCTCAGCTGGTAGAGCACAACCTTGCCAAGGTTGGGGTCGCGAGTTCGAATCTCGTTTCCCGCTCCAAATGCTGGCGGGTTGGCAGAGTGGCTATGCAGCGGATTGCAAATCCGTGGACCTCGGTTCGACTCCGGGACCCGCCTCCATAATTTGGAAAATCCAATAGTGCAATTGCACTAACCCCCTAAGCCCGGGTGGTGAAATTGGTAGACACAAGGGATTTAAAATCCCTCGATCGTAAGATCGTGCCGGTTCAAGTCCGGCCCCGGGCACCATTTAAAACCACATAAAAATCAAATGCTTACCGGCAAAACATTCTAAATGTATTTCACTTTGTCAACAGATATTATCTCGCCAATGCCGACAAAATGCCTACAAAAATTACAAAACTAAACTTGCTTTAGCAGGTCATTTGAAACTACCGGATTTAATTCAGCCATTTTTTCCAGGTGACTTGCTCCATGTTCCAGATAAACCATAGTGGTTTGAATACTGCTGTGGCCGAGAACATCTTTTAGCGTAAGAATATCTCCTCCATTCTTCATAAAGTAGACAGCAAACGTATGACGTAAAACATGTGTCATTTGACCATCAGGCAAAACTATACCAGAACGAGCTATAGCCGCCTCAAAAGCATCATAGGTACCACAAAACAGTCTTTCTTTAGATTGGGGGGTATGTGCCTTTATAAGCGCATACAGCGTTTTACTTATTCGTAATGTTCGAGGTTTTTTCCCTTTGGTTCGGTTTAACATTATTCTGCAATCGTAAACTTGGCCCGGTTCTAGCTTTTCAGCTTCACTCCAACGAGTGCCTGTAGATAGGCAAATCAATACGATAATCAGTAAATGCCTGCTCTCTGATTCTTCACATGCTTTTAAAAGTTTCTTTTGCTCTGGAATCGTCAGGAACCTTACTGCACTTCTTTGCTGCTTCTCATATTCAACACCTAATACGGGGTTACTACCATTAAATTGACCTGATTTGATCTGCTGATTGAATACGGCTCTTAGATAATCAAATTCACGTTTCACGGTGGCTGGTTTTACTGCCGCTTTTCCAGAAAGGCGCTTTTGTCGATAATCGGTTAAATCTTCTGTTTTAAGCAGTCTGGCTATTGGATTTCCTAAACCATTAGCCAAATTGTTAAGTTTCATCAATCTGGCTTTGGAGTCTGTAAGTAAGAAGCCTTTAGCGTCAAACCAACGTTTAATTAAAACTAAAAGTCTTGTGTTATCCTTTTTTGTCCCGATGCTTTCATCATTCTCAATTTTTGCAATTAAATCACGTTCAATTCTAAGTGCTTCGGCTTTAGTTGCAGCCTTCCTCCGTATATCACGACCGCCTTTCCCATCGGGATAGAGTCTAACAATCCAACCATCGTTCGTTTTCTTAATACTCATAGAAATCAAAAATTAACCATATTGTGAATCCAGTGTAACCTAACAAAGCCCCAATCATAAGTAATTGATTATCAAGGGCTAAGTAAATTATTTACCCATATATGGAGTTAAACACTATGAAAAGAGCAAAATATTTATTAGCATTCACAGCATTGACACTAATGTTTAGCGTAGTTGCAGACGAAAAAAGGAACAAGCATGGAAGTACTTCAGGGAATACTATATGCATTGCTGGCATTTGTTTTGAAGGTTTTGGAAATGGCTCCGGCTTTAATCCTTCTCGGAACAATAGCCTTCCTAATACTAATGCTTTTCAAGCTGGGAATATTAGTTTTCCAGTCCCTAATAACCTAGGGGGTGGCGGTGGTATAAGACCTCTTCTTTCAGATGGAAATGGTGATGGCTGGAAACCTCCGGTAGAAAGAGGTAATGGGGATGGTTGGAAGCCGCCTACTGACTAAAGGGGGTTTATGGATTTTTTTCTTTTTTTTAGTTTAGGGGATGCAATGGTATATTTTTATACTTTTGCATTCTTTTTTTGTTTGGCTCGTAGAGGTTTCGATAGTGCATCTTTAGCGTTGATATCACTTGTGCCATTGGAACTTTTTATGAGGGACGTTAGGGATCCCCTGATTCAGTTTGTAACCGTACATCACAATTATTCGTACTATATATGGTTTCCTTTTTGGATGCTTTGTGACCTTTTATATATTATGGTTTTAAACGTTCTTCATAGAGTGCTGCAGCTACAAAAAAGTAAACTTTATGTAATGATATCAACTACGTTTTTTGCCTTTATCGTTTTACAGTTCGCAGCGATGGTTGACTCAATTACATTTAAGTTTCAGTGGTTTACTACGCTTTATACTTATGCAATACCATCACTGAATGTGTGCATCTTTCTTTACTCTGTTTACTATGTGGTACGTTATGGAAGTCGCAATAAAGATAACGATATTTGTTTGTAGTGGTTTGATAATAGCCTTGGCTGTAAGGTATAGGGAAAGCTACAATAATTTTAATGACGTCGATAATTCAAATATTGTGCTTATGCAATCTGCAAAGGATGTGATGTTAGGGAGGAAATTTAGGGAATTAAAAAAATTAAGTGACGTTGATAAAATATCAAGATTAGAAGAGTTACTTAGTGAGATTGACTAATTTTTCCATTTCCGTGATATCGTTCTCTACACTCTCGTTGTTAAGCGTTTTGTAAAAATAATCGCCTATCATTTTTATCAATTCTTCGTTGTAATTCTCTCCTTTTTTCATGCACTGGGTACCTACAAGCATTAACATTGATTTCATGAATGCTTTATCTACTTTACTTTTTTCTGCCATTGGCTCTGTACCGAATACCAAATAATCGATTGATACATCAAATACGATTGAGATTTTGATCAGTACATCACCTGGAATCTTTTTATTCTTGCGCCAACCATCTGGAGCGCCTTTGCTCATTTCCAAAACTTTGGCTATTCCGCCTAGTGTTTTTTGATTACAGGCTTTAAATACGCGCCCACATATAGCATCAAAATCTAAAGATATATCCATAAAATATAGATAAGTTCACAATATGTACTTGTAAGGCACATTTATTGAACCTATTATCACCCCGTAAAACAAATTTACCTAACTAACGACCAAAGGTTACCACAATGGCTGCCGAAATCGACGAAATTAGTCCAGCATCAAACCCCGATGTACCCCTTACATTGGAAGCCTTTGCCAAATTGCAAGGCAGAACGGTTAAATCTATACAGCAGGAATGTGACAAAGGTTATTGGCCAACTGTTCAATTTTGTCGTGGCGGCCTTCGGTTTATAAATATGCCAGTGCTACGTAAAAAGCTCTTAGAAGCCGAAGGTAAGGCGTATATCTGATGATCACCATCTATTACGACAATGACGGAGCAGGAGTGAACGCCACATGTTCAGACTGGCCGTGTCGTAATGAATGGTTTAACTCTATGTCGGAATTGCGGGACTTCTTAACCAGCGAATACGGCACCCAATACCAGTTAACTGAAATCACCCCGAAGAATTACCCGGAATTGTGCAAGGCGGGGGTGTTCGATGAATAAAGAATGGAAACTTCACGACACCTTGTTTGTTGACCATCTTGCGTTTACTGTGCCGGTTGCCGACTTCCGCCACCTGAACCGGGCAGGTAAAGAGTCAACAAAACGCAACCAGTGGGTCAGACTCCCGCAACCGCTTTTCAGAAAAGCCAAAACTCTGGAAGCCAAAGAAGCGTTGATTCTCGACTATCAGGCCAAATTTGAAGAGGTGTGCTATCAGCGCTGCCACCAGTTCATTGAAAAAATTCTAAACCTCAAAGTCGGCCATCCGCGCAATAAAGGCCTGCACGGTTACAACGAATCCAGACGTCTGTACGACCCAACCGGAAAAATTGAAGTCGGATTTCTGGCCTATGGTGGCAACAACGATACTGTATACATTCAGATATCCGGCACCGGTTGCCAGCACACCTTTGCCAAAATCCGCCCCTTTGTACTGCATTTCTGGCTCTCTAAAGTTTTAAGCATTATCAGGCTTTCCCGTATCGACATTGCCTATGATGATTTCACCGGTAATTTCGGCACTAAATACGCTGAAAGCGCCTACGCTGACAACGGCTTTAACAACCCCAAAGGGGGCAGAACCCCGCAACTGGATATCAGACGCCCCCGCACCAGCAAAGAACTGTTCGGTGATACCGTTTACGTGGGAAGCCGCAAAAGTCCGGTTTTCTGGCGCATATACGACAAATCTCTAGAGCAGGGCGTATCTGATAAAACGTGGTACAGGACAGAGGTCGAACTTAAAAAAGTCTCGGTCGCCGTACTGGAAGATCTCCCCGCAGCTTTTGCCGCCCTTTGTGCCTTTTCCGCTTCCTACAAAGAACAGATTTCAGCAGACAGATTGCAACGCGTCCGGTTAGCCCAGGTAAAAACCCGTCTGGAATTTGCCGGAAAAATCCGCTGGGCGCGCAGGCAAGTCGGCAAACTTCTTACAGACGTTGCCGAACACTTCAACGGGGATATTGAACGTGCATACACCATTATCGCCCGCGAAACCGGTGGGAAATTCAGCCTGCCGGATACCTATAAACATCTACTTAACTTTGATTTAAGACCACTTGAGGAAGTAAAACCATGCAATTATTCGTAACCGGATTTGAACATTCAAAAGGCGTAGGCAAATCAAACAATAAGCCCTACGAAATAGCCACCCTCTATTGCTGTACACCACTAAGACCATGGAAAACCGAGAACGGCGAAAAGCGCGTAGCTGGCTTTCATGCAGACGAAAAACAGTCGGGCTTTAAGGTCAAGGCTGACCCGAAACTGATTGAAGAATTCCTTGGTAACGCATACCCCGCGCACATGGACGTTCAGCTGGAGCCTGACCCTGAGAACCCCATGAAAAACATGGTAGTTGGTGCTGAGCCAGTCAGACAGCATCAGGCCCCTAAAAAGGACGCATAACCATGGATAAAACCATTTTTGTCGAGGGAGGCCAAAATGTCTTTCAGGCGACTGACATTAACTTCGTTTTTAATAGTTATTTTCCTGACGGTGATTATACCTTTATCAGTAATGGCAAAAATGGTTTTGGCGTAGCGATTCCGTTTGCACAATTTGACCACGCCATGGTGCGCTTGTCAGTATTTGACCGGGTCACATTTGAGCATCAGGACGACGGTAGTTACGAGCTAATTTACGGGGTGCAATGATGGGGTGTTATTTATCGGTAAGTGGGCCGCCTGCTACCCAGTTGGAGCCAACGGGTCTTGAATGGGACCAGTGCACCGAATCCGGTATGTACTGGATAGATACCGCGGCCAATTACAGTAACTATTACTCACCGCCCGGTGATACGGATGGTGCGACAAATTATGAATTTGGTGCGTGTGCATTTACTACAGGGGTCAACTATCACGGCTATGACATTGCACCGTCTGAGTGTGTTTCACGCGGCCATTATGTTGCTATTGAGCCGAATTATTACGCACAGATAACCGGAATTGCACCGCCTGGACAATCTGACTCTGGTGGCTCTGGTGGCGATACCGAAACGGTCCCCTTAACTATCGAAGATTTACTTTTGCCCCAGCGCGTTCCGGCTGAGCAATACGAACTTGTTTTTAATGCATTCTTTTTCTTGCCGTTGACTGCCTATTTAGTGGCGTGGGGCTATCAAACGGTAATTTCATTTTTCGCCACGAAAGACTAAAGGAGTCCATTATGGATTTTACAGATATTTTAGCTCAAATCGCCTCTGGCGTCGTTGTCACTGCGCTCACCGCAGCAGCCGTAGTAAAGGTTGCTCCCGGTGTTGCTAAGTGGGGTTATAACAAAATTATCGGTTGGTTCCGCTAATCCGGTTTTCTTTGTTGTTCAAGGGGGGGTTGCCCCCTTTATTCTTTGAGGGGGTTTTATGATTTGGCTTTGTCTTATCGCGTTACTGGGGGTGACCTGTGCGTATGCAGCAATCGCGGGTTTTAATTCCAATAGCTAGAAAATTCTTCTGGCTTGCTAAATACATCGTCTGCCATCCACTTAAGGCCTTTTTCTTTATTATAAAGTTTTATCTGTCCTTACTGCTGCTGGTCTTCTGTCTGACAGCGGCATTTTCTGCGGTCGCAAATATTCAGATTACTGAGGGGCTTGATATTGACGGGCATCTGTTTCATATCAGTAACGGTCTGGCTCAAAAATCTGAGTCAACCATTGTGGCTGTTACGAATGATATGCACAATGGCGGAGACCCCGGGAATGCTATAAGTGCCTACTGTTCAGCGTACGAGCAAAGCGACAGAAACCCGATTGTTTCAGGGTGTAGTATTCAGTCATCAAGTGTTGCCAACTCAGTCCTGACCGGGCAATGCAGTTGTGGATATACTGACGGTCGCTTTGACCCGCCAGCATGGACAGTGATTCATGAGGTCGCTGTTCAGGTCGCCTCCGTAACGGTATACAGCTGTCCACCACAAAACAAACCTTATTACACGGTCACGGTAACACAATCTGAAATTAGCATGTGTTTTGACCCGTTGGACCTCTCAAATCGTGATTCATGCCCTAAAAGCCCATCATCACCTGATTTTATGCTTCCGCCAGATGGTTCAGGCAATGCAAGGGTTTGCAATCAACGGGATGACGGCTCAATGTGTGCCTATGACATGTCATCCGATGGTGAGTATTACACCCCGAATTTTGAGGCGAATTGCTATGATGGCGACATTCCCATGTTTGATGACAGTGCCTTTTCTGATATCGCTGACAACGACCCGCAGACCACCTGTGAAGACATTGGAAACGGCGTACTTGCCTGTGCAGAAGACCCGGCAAATGTCTGCGATGGATTTTCATGTATGGAAGGGTGCGGCTTCTTTGGACTCGGAACACAAACGGAATTTATCTGCCTGTCCGGTGATATGGATGGCGACAACGTGGCTGATTATGCTGACCCCGATGTGGATGGCGACGGTATTCCCAATGAGCAGGATTTGGATTCAGACGGTGATGGAGTAGACGACCCGGTATACGCCAACAACGGGTCTGGGACTACAGTCAATGTGGCATTTGATGATGCAGGTATAATTTCGGCAATTTCAGCACAAACTAATCAACTTGGGCAAAAGCTTGATGATATCGAGAATAATCTGGGGCCGGGTGGCGCTATCGATTTTTCAGTTCCTCAGGAGATTATCGATTTAACTGAGCCAAATGATTACCAGACTAAAAACTACGGCACTGTTATGGAAGATGCGGTTAACAGAATGAAAGAAGCACCGTTATTTTCAGCGGTAGATGGCTTTTTTGACGTGTCGTTCTCCGGGGAGTGTCCGATTTATTCTGCGTATATAGCGTACATGGATTACAACCTTGTAATTGACCAGCTTTGCTCTCCTGTTATGAACAATATCTGGCCGATTATTCAGTCCGTTGTAATTCTTTGCTTTTCATTCATGGCGTTTAGGGTGGCAATATTATGATGGATTGGCTGACAGATGTGTTTCAGGGATTTGTTGACTGGTTACACGATCTTTTTCTGATGCTCCTTAACTTTCTTAAGGACTTGTTTTTGTTTGTGTTTGAAATGCTCATGGATGGCATTGTGTATATGTTCACTAAGTTTCAACCACCTGTATTTCTGACCAATGGCGTAGGTACTTTATTTGAAGCTGTGCCGTCTGACATTCTTTACTTTTTGAATATGTCGGCCTTTTCAACCGGGCTTGCAATCTTTGGGGCGGGTGTTTCTTTCAGAATGCTGCGCAAACTGGTAACACTGGGGCAATGGTAAAATGCTGATATTTCACGAAGGGTTACCCGGCTCGGGAAAGTCGTATGAAGCGCTTGTAAAGCACATTGTACCGAACATCAGAAAGGGGCGTCATGTCTACGCAAGAATTAATGGGCTGAACCATGAAAAGATAGCGCAGCTAAGTGAGGTGACCGTTGAGCGATGTCAGGAGTTACTTATCCACATACCAGAAGAATCAGTTTTTGATATTCAAAACCACGTTAAGAATGATTCACTGGTCGTTATTGATGAGCTGCAAAATTTTTTTCCTTCCGGCCGTCAAAAGCTGGATGAGGGTATTACTAAGTTTGTTACTGAGCATCGTCACAGGGGGATAGATATAGTTGCAATGGGGCAATCAATTGCCGATTGTCACAATCTCTGGAAGCGCAGAACACAGCGTAAAATACAGTTTTTAAAGCTTGATATGGTTGGCATGGATAAACGCTATAAATGGACAGCGTTTCAGGGTGTACCGACTCCCCGCGGCGATATCAAGTTTGAGAAAATTAAGTCTAAAACCGAAAAGTATGATGAAACCTATTTCGGTTCGTATGCGTCACATCAGGCTGACACGGAAAATACAGATAATTACGAAGATGACCGCTTAAACCTGCTCAAAACCAATGCTATCCGGTTAGGCATTCCCGCGTTTTTGTGCGTTCTGGTTTTCGCAATCTTTACGCTTAAAAGCTACTTTACCCCAAAAGAAGTTCAGGCTGTTGAAACAAAACCCGTTAAGGCGTTACCGCAGCCAGCCACAAAGCCAATGCCGAAAAAATTGCCTCCACCACCAGAGCCCAAACCAATGGACTTTGTGCAGGAAAACAATATCAAATGGGAATCAAAAATTACTTATCTGGATTTGAGACGGAGTTATGTCTGGGACATGATTGTAGTCTGGTATGATAAGAGCAATAAAGTCCATGACAGGATTTACTCCAGTGACCTCAAAGATATGGGTTACAAAGTAGAAAATGTTGGATACGGTGTCCAGATATCAAAAGGTGATTATCAGGCTGTTTTTCGATTCAGGCCAGATTATGAACCAGCGTTTTCTATTGCGCGTGGGACAAGGGAGCAAATAAAAACGGATTCATAATTGCTGCTACAGTTATATCAACCCGGAGGCTCCATCATCCACAATTGGCCAGCCGTAGATAATGGAGAAACTGATAGTGTGAGGCACTAGTCTTTTATTAGTGCACTAAGTATCCCTAATAAAATTATCGCTACTCCCAGTAAAACGACAATACCCAATATTATTAAGCCAATATTATCAACGCTGTTTGCTGTGGGGTGTATGTTCATATTTTAATTTCCTATCGCCCTAATGGTTCCCTTACTTTTGCTCCGGCAAATGTCAGGATAATAATCTCTGTTATCACGGCAAAATTCCGCCATTCTGAAAAACTCGTCCCTGAATTCTTCCGGTACTCTCAGAGTAATTTTAACGACGCCTGAGCGCTTTAATTTCGCAGAATAGTTTGCGTCTTTATTACTCATTTTGTGCCTCTTCGCTGGCGACTGAAGGAACTTCCTTGCAGGGCAGGTCTTCAAAGCCACAGTAGAGACAAACTAATCTGTCACCACCATCAGTCAGAAACATTGGGCAATCCGGGCACTCTTCTAATTCAAAATCTAGCTGTACACTTTCTACTATTTGCAATTCCCTTAACTTTAATTCTATTGCTATCAGCTCCTCCCTAGCCTCGGCCATCATTTCCTTAACGTCTGGACGTTCACCGTAGGTTTCGTCTATTACTTTCCAGTTCTCGATATCTTTTGATAAATTTTTATGTCGAATAGTCAGATAATTTAAACGGTTCATTGTATTAGCCCCTTGGTTATTAGTTCGCAACGCGAGCGGTTTACCGCCGCTTTCGAAGTGATAACGAAGATGTGTAAGCCAGAAAAATTTGTCAAAACGGACTAAATCGCCCGTAGGGTTGCGAAGCAAGGGGGCCCCTCTGGGGTTCCGATTTAGGAAGTTGACGAATTTTGAGGCGTCACAGGGGGCCTTGCTTTTAAGTGCTGCCTGTCACGGCCAGTGACGCCCCCGGCAGGGGAAATACTCCGGCTTTTGCAGATGAAGGGGTCCCCACGAAGTGGGGAGGTTCATCTAGCAAAACCGGAGCAAGAAAAACCCCCGTACTGTAATACGGGGGTTAACTTAGCCAATTATTCACTAAAAAAAGAAACCTTGTTGATTACACTTTATAAAACTAATAGCATCAAAATAATTCTAGTGGCAATTTATTATCCAAAGGGATTTAAGGTGATGACAATAGTTAGGTTGTTTTTTTTATTAACGCTAAGTTTTTGTTGCTCTAATGCTAATGCACTTAACTTAGAAGAATGTAGGAAGCTATTTACTTCCAGTCACTCTGAAGATAGCAAGCAAGAGCATTTATTTGGTGGTCCTTTAGATGAAACAACGTTGTATCCACGCCGCGGATATGTGATGTCTTATAACACTGAATACAATGTTCCAAGTTGGGTCGCTTGGCGAGCTATTAAATCATATAGAGATACACCTGAAAGGGTTTCTAGGTGGAGTTCATTTAGGAGGGACCCAGATTTACCGCAAGTAACTACCCAAGACTATGTAGGGTGGTTTGATTCCAAAGAAAACTACGCAAGAGGTCATTTGGTGCCTTATTACATTTCTGGTGGTGATAGAGATCATGACGGTAAAGATGCTGAATTTGAAACAACACTTAAGGTGGAAGATAAGGACGACGCCTGTACGGTACTTGAAATAAATTCAATGACAAACGTAGCCCCACAATTTCATAAGAAGTTTAATGGTAGGCCAGGTGTTTGGTGGCGTCTTGAAACTGATATCAGAGAGATGCTGGATTCAGGTAGAAAGTTTCAGATCTTTGCCGGGACGATATTTGTTCCTGATGCTGAAGTTACCAAAATTGGCAGGTTTGATAGCGAAGGTTCTTGGGATAAAAAAATTGGTGTTCCTCATGGCTTTTTTAAAGTTGTTATCGATTTGGAAAGGCTCGAGAGTGTCGCTTTCCTTTTTGATCATTCAAAAGATTTAGATAAAGGCTGCAATATTCCAAATGACGAAAACACTGTTTTCCCTTTTGAATGTATCGTTGAGATTAAAGATATCGAAATTGCGTCTGGCCTAAGGTTCTTTAAATTTCTCAATAAGTTAGATATCGAAAGGCTTAGTCAAAGTAGTAATTTAGAAACATGGAAATATTGGACAAGCCATTAAAGGGTAGGGAGTAGGAAATGAATATAGATGATATGTCTCAGAGTTTGAAAGCGGCTTTGTATGACAGGGTCTCAAGTCCATTAACAGGTTCGTTAATCTTATCATTTTTCATTGTAAACTATCGTTTGTTTTATGTTCTATTCACCGGCAAAGATTACAAAACGGTTTTTTATTTCATTGATGATGTTTTATACCCAACTTTAACTTCGGTCATTCTTAACATGTTCGTTTTTCCAATGTTGTCAGCTATCGCGTTTATATTTTTTTACACACATATATCATATTTCGTTTATCAATATTCGTTAAAAAGAAGAAAGGAATTTTTAGATATAAAACAAAAAATAGAAGGGCAAAAGTTATTAACTGAAGAACAAACACAAAAAATATACAGTCAAATTGCGGATGAAAGAATAGAAAAAAGAAGGTTGATTGAGGAGAGGGATTTTGAAATTGAGACCCTGAAAAAGTTAAATATTGAACTAGAGAGAAAGGCAAACAACATCAAAGATACGCCCCAAGCAACTAAACAAACAGATTCAGAACCGTTGCCAGAACCCTCGCCAGAACCCTTGTTGGATGAAAAGAATAATACAGAAAAAAATACTGGTAATGATGAAAAAGATAATTACATCATGAATTTATTACCCCCTGAAATACAAGAGGGAATTGGACCAGAAGATTTGTTATTAGTTTCTGAAACGTTAATACCAAAAATCGTGAGATCACCTACTGCTCTACAGGCTCACATTCGATTATATATAGAGGAACATTTTCCAAATAAAGTTCTTGTTAGATTTTTGTTAAATCCAGTTACTTTTGGATTGTTGGAAGATGTTGGTATTGAAAGTGCTGGTGTAAATGATGTTATAAATAGTTACTTTGAATCGTATGAGACTTCTACCAATTTAGATTTGGAAGAGTATTTAAAAAAGTATTTGGGATTTGGGGTTGAGCTATTCGGATATTTTATTGAAATGTATATGTGCTCAGAATCTCTGCGGCTTGGATTGGATGAGATAAAGATAATCGAAGATCTTAATATCGAATCTAAACTGCAATTTAGAAATAGATTTAAGCAATTCTATGGCATTTCATCTACACAATATAAATATACTAATGGATATAATGAAGGTGAAATAATCAAAATTATAGATTATTACAAACAAGAATTTATAAAAATTGCTTTCAGAGAAGAGCATCCGAAATATTTCGAGTTAGAGAAAATGCTCACATCTATGAGAAATTCCAAATCTTCAGAGACCAGAAAAGAAGAGTCGAAATTACCAGAGAGTAGAGAAGAAGAGTCGAAATTACCGGAGAGTAAAGAAGAAGAGTCGAAATTACCGGAGAGTAAAGAAGAAGAGTCGAAATTACCGGAGAGTAGAGAAGAAGAGTCGAAGTTACCAGAGTTGACAAGTAATGAATTTGACATTCCGACTGCATTGGCACTAGGTGAAAAAAGAGATAAAAGCGTTAAAACATTAGATGGGATAATCGAGGCTCTTACTAAGCGTTTAAAGGTTATCGCTGCTAACCCAGAATATCGGCAGCAAGTTACATATTCGTGTAGATCAGAGTTGGTTAGTGATAGTGTTTTAAATGAAGTAAAACAAATTTTTTTAGATAAAGGCTATGAAGTAAAAATAAAACATGACGAAAAAATGGGCACCGTTTTTATTACACTAAATTGGTGAAAACAATTTTATAGAGCTTTAATTTGTTCTTACACAATAGGGCTAAGAAGGGGTTGATAAAGGTTGTAAAAATCTCTAATCCCCTTATTTTCTTTAACACCCGCTGTTTTAATAGGATTAGGAAAGATTTTAAAAATCCTTTTGGTCTCATTACTTGAATTGATTAGCCCAATATTTAACACAAAGTTTTGTACTTAGCTGTAAATTTACCTAATGAAAATTGGTATCTATCTACAAGATTTTATTTATCTGACAAGGGACCTTTACAATCTGGCTGAGGACTTTGTTCACACAGGCAGGTTTAAGGTAGCCGGCCTTTGAATTGCTGTTGTTCACTTAGAAACATTAATTAATGAGCATAGGTTCGGAAGTGTCCCAAGAAAAAAATATCACAATGTAAAAAAATGAAACGCATCGACAATAAAACATAATTAAAGCAGATGTTCAGTGTTGTTCCAAATGCTTGAAAATTCCCATGCCTCAATAGATGTTTATGTTGAAAGCATTGCCTACATAATGCCTGCAAAGTGACAGTAAGAAAAGGCATAGCGGGGGAAGGGCAGGTGGAGGAACTTTAATAAAATCAATAACATACTGATTTAAAAGAGATTTTGAAAGTATTTAAAATCCCTCGATCGTAAGATCGTGCCGGTTCAAGTCCGGCCCCGGGCACCATTTTTATTTTAATAAAATCAAAAACTTAGAGAGAATTCTAATATTCAATTCTCTAAGCCATTTGTCATCTTCTTTCGCTTTGTAGACGCATCGTAGACAGTAATTACTTTATTGATTGCTTTAAGCTGAATCGCCACTAAAAACTCAGACACTTCTCAGCCGTTCTTTATAGTGGTTCTCCCCATCGAGCAATGGGCATGTCATAGCCCCTTGCAACCCTCGATCAACATTTCGCTGTTGAATTTCGATCACTGTTTCGCCATTGAACAACGACTAAAAAGTGTCCTTGGATGCAACTCTCTTAATGTCCAAAATTGACAATATCAGACATGTGAGTGTAAATTAGATTTTGGAGGTACTTACCATGAACGTTAACTTAAGCACCGTATTTGAAGATTACATTAAGCAGCAACTTGATACAGGCATGTACAATAATGCAAGTGAAGTTATTCGTGAAGCTCTTCGCCTAAAAATGCAACAGGATGAAGTCTATCAGGCAAAGCTGGATGCCCTGCGAACAGCCATTGACGATGGTCTAAACAGCGGTGCATCTATACCCTTGGATATGAGCAGCATTATTGCTGAGGCAAGAAAAAATGCCGGGGTCGATGCTTAAAATTGAAATTAAACCTCTAGCTCGGAATGACCTGCTTGGTATTTGGGATTATACATTTCAAGAATGGGGAGCAGCTCAAGCTGACGTTTATTTGCAAGATCTGGAAAACGCTTTTTCCGTGTCACCTAAATTTGAAAAGTGGCGGTTTAAATCGGCATGACGGCTAAGAACCTAATAAATTTAACCACCAGGTTCGATGGGCTTTGTACAAGCAGGGCAGATAATTGCGCAACAAAATGCTCGGTTGTGGGGTATTTGGGGCATATCCTTGCCTCGGCATATGCTCAAACAGAGGTATAGAGTAAATTGATGAGCAAGGTCTTAGTGGTAATTATTGCGCTGCTGGCAGGTATTCTTTCAGGAGCCTTGGGTTGGAGAATTCAGCTATCAATTTTGTTTTTTACGTTCTTGTTTTCATCATATTACTTATTGAAAACAAATCACTCATTAAAAAAACGATTGTGGTGGATTTCGTTACTGCTTCTACCCTGGCTTGTCACTTTCGGTAGCGTTGTAATATTTGATCGCCTGTTTCATGTCCTTGTCATTTTAGTTGTCCCCATCGTTGCAACGTTAGTGTCGCTGCTTCTTCATCTAATTTCTAACAAGAGGTATTTCATTCAATCAGCGATCTCTTTGTCGCTACTGGTATTTTTTGGTTTGCATGTCTTAAATATTTTTCAAATTGAATCGACGCTTATCAATATTAAACGTGATTTTAATGGGGAAGTTATTGAGAGCTTTGCATATCAAAATCTTTTATCCTCAGAAAATAAAGTAACCCTGACTCATTTTTGGTCGGTAGATTGTTCAGCTTGTTTTAAAGACTTTTCCGTCTGGGAAGATGTCGAGTTCTGTGCCGCAAATAGCAATGCACTTGAAGTCAGACATGTTCATCTTGCAGGTTCTGAATATGAAAAAAGTTCAGTTCAGGCCGCTCTCGCTGCGTTTGGCGTTGAATCTTACATTATTCCTGACTCAACCTACTTCAATCCAATAGAAACAGAGTCTGTGTATAAAACAATCGATGTTGTTGGCGTTCCTGCATTTTCATTCGCTAACGATAAAAAAATTGTGGTTGCCGGAAACGCTTCATTTTCCGCTTTTTCGAATTATAGTGTTGTCGTTAGCATATCTGCGCATCTCAAAAGTGTTGACGAAGACGCCCTAAGCTGTCTTGATGACGTTATAAAATTTTGAGCAGTGACACGTTAATAATAGTGCGCGATAAATATTATGAATTCTTCGCGAACGGAAAATTGCGCAGCACCAGAAATTGCCATAATTAACCTGGATGCGTAAGTTGAGAAGCGACTGGTTGACAGTGTCTTAATTTTGTCCCTGCAAGTCCATCCGCGGCACAATGTAAAATATATTGAAAACAATAGATTAGCGTTATTTCATTTGTTTAATGTTGTGCAGTTTTTCCATATTCGCTTCGAAATCGGCTTCTGCCTTTTGCATGCAGGACGGGCAAATACCATGGCTCAGAGACGCACCGGCATTTTTGCTGTGTAAATATTCTTCGATGGATAACCAGCCTTGTTGCTCATCTTTTATGGCCTGACACCAGGCACAAATGGGGATAAAGTCATTGATCACATGAGTCAGTGACGCTTCCAACTTGTTTTGTAGCGTCACCTGTTCGGTAATATCCTGGATGGCCCCAAAAAATCGCACTGGCTTGCCATCGTGATCCTGTTCTACTTTACCATACGCTTTCAGGTACTTTATTCGTTCATCAATTCGCAGTCGATATTCATAAGGTGCTCCCCCGGCATTTTTAAGCCATTCCTGGGTGCGTTGGTTGTGCTTTTCTCTGTCGTCGGGGTGGATTCTTTCCAACACTTTTTGGTAGGTAACAGGAGAACCCGGTTCAACCTCAAATATTTTGTAGGCATTTTCCGACCACACCACAATATCCTCAGCAATGTGCCACTGCCAAAGGCCCAGATTTGCCAGCGATTCAGCTTCTTTTAATTGCCGTTGCAGATCTGATACCTGCTGCTTAACCCGCGCAAGTTCAGCTGCAACCTTTAGTTCCATCTTGCCATCGATATCTGAATGCTGTCGTCCGTTGTTCATGGTAGCTGTTTAGATGAGTTTGAAATTGTGCTGTAACAAGGTAAAACATCGGCTTCTTGTGTCAGCACTTGTGTTGTGCATGCCTATTTTTAGCAGAAGCAATGACAATGAGCAATTTTTAATCTAAGACTAATTGCCTATGTGTAGCAAAGCCAGATGTTGTAGTAGTATGTCAGTTAAGAATATACAGGTTAGCTTGTTTGGGGCATAAACACCTGTTTGAATTAATATTTGAACCTCTCAAAACTTGAGAATAACCCATGAATGAATCTGCTAATCAACAATTAGAACAAGTACAACAGATCTACAGCCTGATTGTTAACTTTCTTGTGGAGTATAGCTTCCAGCTACTGGGAGCGCTCTTTGTCTTTATCCTGGGGTTAATTATAGCCCGACGTATTTCGTCTGCCGTGGTGGGGCTATGCAAACGTAAAAACCTGGATATTACCTTGTCTCAGTTTATCGGGAATGTGGTTAAGATCACTATTCTGGTAATGATAGCCATCATCTGTTTAAACATGATTGGCATCAGTATAACGCCTTTCGTGGCCGCAATTGGTGCATTAGGTTTAGGCGCTGGACTGGCGGTACAAGGTTTGCTGTCTAATTATGGGGCAGGGTTTAACATTATTCTTGCCCGGCCTTTTGTGGTGGGAGATACCATCCGGGTTGAAGGTGCTGCCGGGGTTGTCAGAGAAATCACCCTGGCCTTTACCAAACTGGAAGATGAAGATGGGGTCGAAATCCTGATCCCAAACCGGCATATTGTGGGTGAAATACTGCACAACTCTCGCAAGTATACATTAACGGAAATGCAGGTAGGTGTGGCCTATAACAGTGATTTGGATCAGGTTATTGCGCTTCTACGCGATGCCTTACAGGGTATGGATGTTGTCGCACAGGAACCGCCGCCGCTCATCGGGATTGCAGAGTTTGCCGATAGCTCGGTAAACATTGAATTGCGTTATTGGGTGGAAACTGACAAATTGTTTGCCTGTCGATATCAGGTCAATAAAATCATTTGGGAAACCTTGAAAACCCATAATATTGCCATTCCATTTCCGCAGCGGGAAGTTACGCTGTTATCTGCTGAGAGGAACAATGCTTAATTGCCGGACAAGTCGCTGCCTTGCAATCCTGTTGACAGGTTGTTTATCCTGGCAATTGTTAGCCCAGGGTACCCCGCGCCATGGCGATGTCCGGATGTTTAATGACAACCATCTGGCCTGGCACAACCAACAGCAACAGTGGATGCCGCTTGAGTCGTTTTGGTTGCAGTATGCACAACACAACGGTGGTCATTTCTGGGGGGCAAAGGAAGTCTATCCTGAATACGACAAGGTACAGGAAAATGATACACTGCTTATCCAGACGGAAAGCGGTCCCTGTTTAATGGAGTTTTTTCATCAGAGGTGGCGCAGAGCTAACGACGTTCGTCGTTGGGATAAAGCATTTAATGAGTACGGTGGTTGTAGCACTGTATTTGACGACTAACCCATTGTTTAGGAAGTTGTTTTGTACAAAATAGAAGTAGAAGAATTGTTAGATATGCCAATTGATGCGGCATTTAAGATGTTAACTGATCACAGTAACTATAATCTTTATCCGGGCATCAAAGCTGCACAGCTATTAAAGTCAGGTAAGGATGATCCCAATGGCGTTGGTGCCGTCAGAGAAGTGAAATTAAGTGGCGCAACACTGCAGGAAGAAATCATCCGCTTTGAGCCAAATAAAGTCATAGAATATCGCATCACGCACGCAAAGCCGTTGCGCATTCATCATCCGGGTGGGCGCATGGAGTTTACCAAAGAGGGCGATAAAACCCGGGTCAACTGGACGTCAGAGTTCGGGATGCAGTTCCCGTTATTGGGTTCGATGCTGGACAATTATTTTGGTCCCAGGATGGCTAAATCCTTTTCAAACCTGTTGCAAGGCGTAGCCAGCCGCTATCGCTTTTTTAATCGTTAGGCAAACCCGTGTGCCAGTTGCCAATGATAGAGTTACAGTAATGATGCAAATGGCGCGTTATATCGTCACCGCAATGACCGGCGTTTTGTTCGCGAGCCAGGCGGCTAATGCCCATAATACGCCGTTACAACTGTTTACTGAGTCATTCCCTCCGTATAATTTTTTGCAAGAAGAGCAACTAACGGGAATCAACTATGAAATTGTGGCTACCGCCTGTGAGTTAGCAGAGATTGAATGTGATTTTAGTCTGGTACACTGGAACCGGGCTTATACCGCGGCATTGTCGCAGGAAAACACCGGAGTTTTTACCACTGCGCGTTACCCAAAACGGGAAGCGCTGTTTCGCTGGGCAGGCCCATTGGTATTTAGCAATGCGTGTTTTTACCGATTAAAGTCACGTACTGATATTATCGTTAATGGCGAACAAGACTTACTGAATTACACTGTGGGTATTGCTCGAGGAGATATTTACCAGGATGTTCTCAATGATTTGGGCATGACAGAAGGCGAGGAATACCTGACCTTTTCCAACAAGCATGAAGACAGCGAGATGTTTGCCCACAACAAACTCGACCTTATGATAGGTTCTTCGCTAACATTGGCATATCAACTTAAACGGGTTGGCTTAACGCCGGCTGATGTTGTGCCGGTATTGGAACTCAATGATGATGCGCTTGGCGGCAATCACCTGGCACTGCATAAAAGCACCGATTTAACTATTGTAAATGCCTTGCAAAGCGCAATGGACAGGATGTTGCAAGACAACACCTACGCCGAAATCGTCGCCCGCTACGTGACTCCACCTGATGCGTCTGTTTGGGCGGACAGTCCGCTGAAGCGTTGCCTGAATGGCTCCACCAACATTACACCAGGTACGAACTAACCGGAAAGCATTGCGCTCTCCGGTTTTTTAATTCGTATCAGATACTGATACTGTTCGGAATTTTAGACGGAACCTGGAAAGGATATTCCATTGGCCGGGTCTTATTACGCTCTGTGATGGTAGTTTCAATCTCTTGTAACGCCTCCTGAAACTTCGTCAGCGGTGCTAATACCCGGGTATCGTCAAAGTAGGGGCCCTGGTCTTTCTCATCCCCCTCATCATAATAACCAAAGGTATCGTACTGCAGGCTGGATAACAGGTATTCGAACAGGTAGGTATACGAGGATACATCCAATGGAGGATAGTACTTACAACAATCTTCTTCGTTGTTAATTACGGTATCTTTTCCCGGAGCCGGTTCATAGATAGTGCCTGCCACACTGGGCATAAAAGACATGAGTGGATATTGCGCAAAGTTAACAGACGCATGCTGAGGCCCCGCAATGTAAATGATCTGAGCAATAATGCGTTTTAAATAATCTACCGAACCTAATACCCAGGGGTGTCCACTGGATTCCGGGTTTTGTTCCAGGTGTTCAAAGCCTTTAAATCCGGCATAGTCTCCGGAAACCATCTCATTGATCCAGTTTTGCAATTCAAAGTCCTGGCGCACGTCGTCATCTTCGCGATAGTAAATATCAATGTAATCAGATACCCAGTTAAAGGTTGCCTGCCACAACAGCATGGTATCATCGCGAAACGGGAAGCTGGGCAGGGTATCGACACCACGTCGTGCAAACAGCACCTCAGGATTATTATCATCAAACTTCCAGTTTTTGTGGGCCTCAGCCACCATATCCCAGGTATCCTGAATTCTTGGGCCAACATTCGTCGCCACCACACCACCGGGAATAATCAAACTGTGCAGCGCACTCTGGTTAATATTAATGGTGAACCGAAAATGCGGTTTTAACAACACCATTAACGGATGCACCTTCGCGAAGTTGCGGTTTGCCGCCACCACCATGGGGTCAATTTCCAGGTGACAATCGCCAAGGTGCGCCACCGATTCATGCTGAATGGCATTACTGACATTGACAAAATATTTGGCAATCATCCATTTATAACCATTTTCATCATTAGCATTGCCGGCATCTTTGGGTGTAAACAGCGGGGCTTTTACCGGATCAGGGCTTTGGAGCAACTGAATCGCAATGGGCTGTAAAGCTCCGCCTTCTGATTGTGGATATCCGGCGGGCGGATTCGGGTTCAGATAAAACAGGCACATAGGTGCCCCTAAAAAGCGCTCTTCGCCGTGCACCGGTACACAGCTGGCGCCTTCAAGACAGGCGTAATCCACTACGTAGAGACGATTTTGTTCTGCAGCGGCTTTTAAGCTAACGGTGTCGTCACCAACTTCTGTTTTTAATATGCTGTCTGTTACCGGAAACTTCGTCAGTAACTTGTCCAGATCAACAATGTCGGTATTTTCTGGTGCGTTTAAGCGCACACCTCGCAGCATTGTCGTATTAAAGCCCCCGACCTGGAGATAACCCAAAAACCAGTCTTCCATACACTGGAACTGCGCGTCAGCCATCCAGGGCTTTCTATCATCATCAATCTGCAGCATTAACGGGGTGGGGATCTTTTGAAACAATTGCTTATATCGCTGCCAGGTTTCCGCTTCCAGGATTTCACGCCGATCGGTGGCTGACAGTAAATCCCACATCGAGCTTTTTAAAATTGCAGTGGGTCCGTTTTTTTCCACTTCTTTTGCCAATTTTTTGATGGCTTTTAAGCTACTTTGCAATTTGGAAGGCAAACTGCGCAGCTCTACGCCCAGCGCTTCCGGAATATCGTCAAGGGCATCAAATATGTCACCGATTGCGTCCACTTTATCGCTGATGCTGGTGTCCTGAAAATCGATCAATTCTTTTGCTGCATCCCGGATGCGATCCAAAATTGAGTGTTTTTTGGTGAGCGCTTTCTCTTCTTCCAGCATATCCTCAAGATTGGCGATGAGGTTGGCCATCATCGTCGCAACAATTGGGATCAATTTTAGTTTGTAAGGAGTATTAAATTCTTCACCTTCTGGCAGGTCAGCAGATAATGCTACACCTAACATATACGTATTCATGTAATTAAACGATGTGCCTGCTACCGAGAGCTGAAAAGCTCTTGCCGCTTGCTGGGTCGCCGAATCTTTTTGCGGAAGTGAGGGAATAACTAAACTCATAATAACCTTTATCCTTAATAATCAGGTTGGAATGCAGACATCAACACGCAGGCATGTGATGTTAACTCCTGAAAATGTAGCAAAAGGAAAGGAATTTACCAGTAAACAGCGCCACACTTTTTATCAAAAGTGATAGCTAATTTCTGCCCCATAACGCCGTGCTTCACCTTTGAGATCCTGTAACAAACCGAATGTCGGGCCCATATCAAAGTGGATCTGACTGTATTCTTCATCTGTCAGGTTTTTAACCCACAGCATCACCTGCCAGTTATCTCGTTGCCAGCTCGCACTGCCATTCCACAGTGTATAAGCGTTCTGGCGGGCAAGTGGGTTTTGATTCTGGTCAAAATAGAAGGCAGATTGATAGTCAAATTCCAACTGAAAGCTCAAAGTGCCAATTTCGGTATCAGTACTGTAATTTACCAATCCGTTGGCGTTCCATTCTGAGCTGAAAGGCAGGCGGTTATCCCTGATGGTTTGTCCCTGAATGTTGATAAACTCTTTCAGGTTCGCTTCCGGTAAGTAGCCGATACCAGCCTGTAACAGCCAGTTACTTCCGGGTAAATAGGTAACATCTGCCTCAGCACCGTAAATCACCGATTCACCCACATTGTCTAAAACCTGAGCGGGGGCTGATAATTGTTCGGCAGATTGTTGGTTCATAAAAACCTGCTGATCCTGGTAATCATAATAAAACGCAGCCAGATTCAGACTGAAGTCCTTGCCACCGGATTTAACGCCCACTTCCCAGGCGGTTAGCGTCTCCGGACCATATTTCGCCAGGCGAGCCTCATCGACAGAAAAGGCCAGACTGCCGTTGTAGCCCCCACTTTTAAAGCCACGATTAACGCTGTAGTACAGGCTGGTTTGCGCTGTCAATTTTTGCACTAACGCGATTTTTCCGGAAAGATTATTATCTTTTATTTTCCCGGGTATTTGCCAACCCGGTACATTGATACCGGTAAAATCCCCGGCCATCAGAGGCACATTGAGCTGAGATGTCGCAAAGTAGTCAATATCTTCACGGGTATAACGCAAACCAGTTGTTAATGTCAGGCTGTCATTGAGTTGATAATCCAACTGGCCATAAATCCCCAGTGAATTTGTAAAAACCTGATTATCATAGAAAAAGTGAACAGGCCCGGTATTTAATATCGCCCTGAAATCGCGGAACAAATCAATCTGGTTTTTCTGTTCAATATCTTCATCCAGATAAAACAATCCGGCGATTAAATAATGCTGCCCTAACTGTTGATTCAGTCGGAATTCCTGCGTGAATACCTGATTTTCAACGCCAAGATCGCCGTCGCACAGGCGGGCAGGGCTGGCGTCGCAATTGAAGGTATGCAATCTGTCTAACTGATTAATGCTGGAAATTGCCGTAAAGCTCCGTTGTGCAGAAAGCTGGTAGTTAAGTTCAACACTGGCCCCCAAACGCTCTGTAGTATGAGGGCTATTGTCATCAAGACGCACAGCATGAAAATCGTTACTGCCTACGTTAAAGCCAAAATTGTCGGTGCAGGCGGTGGTGCCGGCCAATTCCGGTGAGCAAATTTCACCTGTCGCTGAGATATAGCCTTTGCTCCTGACCGGTTTTACATTGCCGTCCCAATCAGCGCCATGTAGCTTCACCAGTACCGACAGATCTTCTGTTTGGTGTTGTAATTGCAGTCTGAAATTGTCCTGACGCATTCCGGCCTGGGGATAACCGGGCTCCAGATTATGTGAAGAATACTCATAGTCCTGCTGACTAAAACCAGCTCTGATTGCGGTGCGCTCTGACAGCGCCGTGTTGTAAACCCCTTCGATTTTGTGGTGCGCCTGGTTTGCCAGCCCGGCAGTCAGATAGCCTTCGGTGTCAAAGGTTGGCTTTTTACTGGTCAGTAGCACAGCGCCACCTGTTGTGTTTCTGCCAAACAGCGTTCCTTGCGGGCCCTTTAATACTTCAATTCGTTCCATATCAAACAAATAAAGCAGTGAATTGCTCAACGAGCCACCAACAATGTTGTCCACATAAAAGGCAACGGGGGCGGTGGTGGTATTGTTGTAGTCCAGGCTGCCGACCCCGCGGATATTAACCACCGGGGGAGCACCTTCTCCAGTGTTGGCAGTGATTTTTACATTGGGAATTTGCGCCGACAACTGGGTGGTGTCTTTCAGATTTAACTTTTCAATGAGCTCTGCCTGTAGCACCGATATTGCAACGCTGACATTCTGTGTTTTTTGCGCGCGTTTTTGCGCATACACAGTAATGTTTTCGATATCATATTGTTCAGGTGATGTATTCAGATTGTCATCGGCGGCAATCGCACCGGCATTAAAAAACGCGATGAATATTGCGCAAGAGAGTGCAGTTTTTTTCATTAAAATCATAGTGTTCTGTCAAGCTACTGTAAATGTAATCCCTGACAAAGGATTTAGCACAGAAAAATCCTAACTTTTTTTGCACTCTGTACAGTGTAGCATATAAAACCCACCCGAATGTGCCACCCGGCACACCTGCAAGTTAGCAGGGGATTTATGCCTGGTGAATTTCAACTCTGTTGCGGCCTTTATCCTTAGCCTGGTACAGGGCCTGATCAGCGCAATGGAGCAATTGTTCCAACGAATCATTGCTGCCGTTAAAACCGCAAACGCCGATACTGGCTGTAACTGAAAACTGATGAGGCTGACAATTGATCTCTAGTGATTCGATGGAGGTCCGTAATCGGTGCGCGACATTCTGGCACAATTCAATGTCCGTATCCGGCAGTAGTAGTGCAAACTCCTCACCGCCCATTCGACCAAATAAATCTCCCGGGCGCAGGGTATCCATACAATTTTTAACTACTTTTTTTAGCGCTTCATCACCAGCGGCGTGCCCAAAATCATCATTTATCCGTTTAAAATGATCAATATCCAGCATCATTATGCCAAGTGGTCGCCCGGAGCGCTTGGCGCGAGCAATTTCGATATTCGCTAATTCGATAAAGTGTCTGCGATTACAGGCGCCGGTTAATGAGTCCAGGGTGGCCAGCAGCGTCAGTTTTTCGTTGGCTTCGTGCAGCTTGCGGGTGCGCTCATGAACCCTGGCTTCAAGCTCCGCATACAAATTCGCATTTTCCATCGAAATAACTAATTGCGAAGCCAGCAACTGAATAATTTCAATGCGGTCCGGTGTAAACGCGTTTCTGAGTATGTTGTTTTCCAGATATAACAAACCCAACACTTCACTGCGATGTGAGATAGGCACACACAAGATGGATTCGGGGCGATGCTTTATCACATAGGCATCCTGAGCACAGAGCGGATCTTCACTGGCATTGTGAATCGGTAACGCATGTTGTGTTCGCAATACGTATTGCAATACCTGCAGGGGCAACCTTTCATCAGTCATAAAGCTGAAATCATCTTCAAACAATTCCACTTTTTTGTCTTCCAGGGTCGCTTTCGCTGTCCATTGCCACAGACCATTGTTGCGCAGTAACAGTGTGGCATTTTGCGCACCGGCATTTTCCACAACCAATAGCATCATGGTGTGGATCAGTTTTTCTCTGACAATTTCTCCGGAAATAGCCTGAGACGCTTTCATTACCGAATTGAGATCCAGGTTCTGACTTTCACTATAACCTGAGGTAACGGTAGTCGGGGTTTTCTCCCAGGTTTTTATGGTTGAGTCAAAACCTAATAGCTGATCAAAATTTTCCAGTAGCTTTAATTTCTTAACTTCACAGCCCCAGAGATCGTATAGATGAAATGCGCGTTTCAGGTATATCTGTGCCACTTCAATCTTATTGTATTGCAACCAAAAACGGCCCAGAAATTCGTTACTTATGGCCTCTTCATGGAGCATGCCACTGAGGCGGGCCTCTTCGATGGCTTTTTCGTACAATTTGATCGTTTTAAGGTTAAATGAAGCGGTGATGCGGCTTAGCTCAGCCTTTACCAGCGAGGCTTTGCTGGCAAAATTGTGTGAGCATCCCTGGGCCCAGCCATTGAGTAAACTGGCGTACTGGCGAAGTTCATTTACCTGCTCTTCGCTCATCACGGTGTCCCGGTAGCGCATAACCAGATTCAGGCTGGTGCAATAATAAAATTGCGGCAAATAAATAGAGGAAACGACCCCCGGCAAAAGGGGGTGCAGTTTTTGTGCGTATTCTTCAGCTACTGCCCAGTTTTCCGATAAAAACGCGGCTAACTGTTTAAAGCTATACAATTTGGCCATGGCCGTGTGATCATCAACACTTTCGTGCATCGGCACACTGTTGGATTCCTGATAAAAGTCGCCCTCTAACACCCAGGGTTGCTGACCGGGATCACGCAGATTTGTGATGGTCTGACACAGCATGGCAACGTAATAGTGAAATACCTCTTGTCCGGCTTCTTCAATGCTGTCCAGATAGGCTTTTGTGCCTTGCAGCAAGTCCGGCAAATTTTGGCCAATATAAAAACTATGCACCTTCTCCATCATGGCTGACATGGAAGCGTATTCTAAATCGCCCCGGGTTAATGCCAGTTGAAAATTGCTGCGCAAGTCTCTGATAGAATGCTCAAGGGGCTTTTTCCAAATTTCGACAAAGGTTTTGATAACATAGAAAGTGCGAACTTCAATGTCTGTGGCAGAGAATCGTGCCACCAACTGTTGCGCAACATTGGCGTAACGCACCCCTTTGTCGATATCACCAACTAAACCGCAGAGCAGGATACCCAGGGTAGCAAACGCAAAAGAGGTGGTACCGGTACAGCCCCGGGTTACCGACAATTGCACCATTTTGCAAACCAGCAACGCAAATAGCATGGGTTGGCTGCGAAACGCCGCTGCCGCAAACACGTTTAATACATCCAGGGCAATTTGTGTTTCTGGTCCCTGCGCGTCGTTTTCTGCTATTAAAAAATGATCCTCAACTGCTGATAATGACAGCAAGGTAGACGTAATAGCTTGTTCAACGTCTTGCTGAGTGGGGTGACGGGGCATGTCTATATCAAACAAAGCCATGGCAGCAAGGCCAACATCCACCGCTTCATCAGAACGGTTTTGCGCAATCAGTGCCAAAATTCTGATCTTCATGGCACTCAGTTTGGCAAATTTATCTGCGGTACGTTGCTCTAATTCCTGCAGTATTTCCGCCATTTCATCATAACTGTTGTTGATACAGCTGATTTCTGCAGCCTGCAGATAAATACCAATGATAATATCGGTTTTAGTTTGCCAGTCGTTATCGTTAATTAATCCGAGCGCCACCGAAAAGTAATCGGCCGCTGTCGCAAATGCCGCACTGGCACGGGCGCGCTCACCGGCCAGGCGATTCATATTCACGACGTTTAGCCGTTCCTGGCTGTTTTTCAGGGCGTCGATATTGACGTTGAAATGATTAACCACCTCAAAAATACGTTCGTTGAGTTCAGAGCCAGACAGTTTTTCACTCAAAATGCGGCCAATTTGCAAATGTAGTTTGCTGCGCTGTTCTTTCGACATGGAAGCATGAGCAGCCTGTTGCACCCGGTCGTGCAAAAATCGATACTCTGCCCGATTTTTCAGCTCTGTAGTGGTGGAGAAGGGAACATCTGTGTCCAGGTACTGTGCCCACAGCCATGCCTCATCAACCGGCACCAGGAACCCGGCTTTAAGGGCTTCCATTAATTGCTTTGCCACCTGTTGCAGCGTTTGGTGGCTGATGGTCGCCAGCGTATTTAACTCAAAGCGATTGCCGATGCACGCCGCGCGCTGCAGTAAGGCCTGGGTGTCGGTTGACAGGCTACTCATTTTTTTTAACATCAAATCAATCACATTGTCGGTGCTGTCGGCAGACACCAATGTTGCAATATCCCAGGTCCACTGCATGCGCTCATGGCTGAATCGTATTTGTCCTGCATCGTAAAGCGACAATAAAAATTGATTCAGGTAGAAGGGGTTGCCCAGCGTTTTGTCAAAGCACAAAGAGGCAAGTTGTCGACAGGATTGCAAATCCAGGCCGGTGGAGTCGGCAATAAAGCGGTTCATATCCTGCGCCGATAACGGGCTTAATTTTAGGTTGCTGCGAATGATATCGGTACTGTTTAACTCATCCAACGATTGTGCCAGAGGATGTGTTGCAAGTACTTCGTTGTCTCGCCAGGCCAGAACCAGATAGAGATGTTTAATGTGGTTATCGTTGAGTAACAGCGAAACCAGTTTTAAGGTGGCCAGATCACACCACTGCATATCATCGAGAAAGATAACCAGCGGCCGCTCTGTGTCACAAACTGCCCGCATAAATCGCTGAAAGGTGCGATGAAACCGGTTTTCCAGTTCAGTTCCCTGAATGTTAGCTAAGGTGGGCTGTTCACCAATAATGTGCTTCATCTCCGGGATGACATCGATAACCAGTTGTCCGTTTCCTTCCAGGGCCTGAAGGAAACGGTATTTCCAGTTTTCGATTTGTTCCTGGTTTTCCGTCAGGATTTGTCTGACCAGAGACGTCGTTGCCTGAACAATGGCCGAGTAGGGGGTAGAACGCTCAAACTGATCGAACTTGCCTTCGGTATAATAACCTTGCCGTGACACTACGGGTTTTTGAATTTCCCTGATCAATGAGGTTTTACCAATTCCCGAAGCCCCTGATACTGTTAACAGCGATTTGCGACCATTCACAACCTTGTCATAGAGGCCCAGCATGGTGGCTAATTCCAGTTCACGACCGTATATTTTTTGCGATAAATTCAATTCACCGGAATGATCGTTGGCGCCCAACACAAATTGCCCGATATCACCGGTTGTACTGTGTTCCCGGCGACAAATTTCCAGATCCCGCTTTAAGCCGGCAATCGTGACATAGCGATCCTCGGCATTTTTAGCGATGAGCTTCATTACCAAGTCGGATAAGGGCTTGGGAATACGGGAATTGTGTTCATGAGGCGATTTTGGCACTTTCGCGATATGGGCATGTACCCACTCAATGGGATCGTCTGCATCAAACGGCAGGGTATTGGTCAGCATCTGATAAAAGCTAATACCCAGAGAATAAAAGTCCGTGCGATAGTCCAGCACCCGGTTCATCCTGCCGGTTTGCTCCGGCGATATGTAGGCTAATGTACCTTTCAACACACCGGGTTTTTCGGCGTCTATGCTTTCCGACGCCAGTTCAATAGAAATACCAAAATCAATGAGCTTTATTTTTTGGTTTTGAGTATTCAGCAGGATATTGGAAGGGTTTATGTCCTTGTGAATAACTTTGGCATCATGCACGACAGCCAGACAATCCACCACCTTGAGGGCAAAACGCCAGAATTCAGGTAAACGCATCGCCCTTTCTTTGTATACCGTTGCTAACGATTCCCCATAAAAATCTTCTATCACCATAACCAGCGTGTTTTCGTGGCGGATCAACTCGTGGGTGCCAATAACCCCGGCACCGGAAAGCTTTTTGGTCAATTCAAACTCGCGCCTGAACCGGGCTAACTGTTCAGCGGTAGGGTAGTCATATTTAAGTTGCTTCAGTACAACGCTTTCGGGAAAGCCATTTTTTGCGGAATGGGTATTTTTCGCACGAAAAACAATGGTCCCTGAACTTTCGAAAAGTTTTTCCTGGATTAGGTAGCAGCCAATTTGGAACATGTTTGTGAGATCCGTTAAATGCCTGATGAAATTGTTAAAATAGGGCATTAAAGTCAGTGTCTTAACCTTATCGCTAAGCAGTTCTGGCATACAAGAGCGCTATGACTTGCCTACTCAGAGCAGCGCCTTGGCGTAAATTTGTACGGTAAAGGTCAACACACTTCTGTGTTAAACCTAGCAAATAACCTGCTTTAATTCTATGTTGTCAGGCCGTTTTAGCTGCTAAAAATCGAAGATTGTGGCCATTTGTTGTTTTGCTATGCAAGTAGTGCTTATAAGGGCGTTGCAGCTAACCCGGTTTGTAAACAAAATGTTGCAACACCGGAGAGGTAACTCTATGATTAATAGAACGAATTCTGACTAAACCCAGCGGAGAAAGATGTTCGGAGATATTTCCTACCCACTGCGCCCCGTAGTAATAGATCAAGAAACATGCTTTTTCCTGCCAGCAGACTACGTCGCCAATAATCAGGACCCCGTCGCCAGTTTGCACGAATTCATGACGCTGGATATCTTTAGCCACAACAATGGTCAGTATCTGCCTCAGTCAGAATCCTTTTTAGAAATCGTAGCCTTTGCAAAAACCTATCTGCAACAGAACGAAGACAAACTAAAAAAGCTGTTTTTTCACAATGTCTGCCATACTTTTCATCCGGTTAAAGGGGTACTTTCAGTAGCCCTAAAACTCGCCATTATTGATGGTATTTCGCCCACAGACCAATGTTACGAACGTATAGGCTTAGCAGCGGCACTGCATGATATCGGCAATATTATCCAGCGCCAGGAGCACGAACAGATCAGTATTGATGTCTCCTATAAGAAACTGGTTGAACTTGGCTACAGTCAGTCGGTAATCGATAGCGTAGCCTGCAGTATCTATAGCACGGCAATCGACTACAAAGACAATATCGCAAAACGACAAGTGGGGTCGCGCGAGGCTAAAATCCTATCTGATGCGGATCTGAGTAATCCTGGCTTTTATGATGTGAATAACTTTGCCACTGAATCCATCAAAATATGGTTGGAACTGGACCTGTTTGAGATGTCGGAGTTTGAAACTACAGGTGTTGAGTTTACCCGTCAGTTTTTTACAAGTTTAGGTGGGTATTATACCAGGGCTGCGGCTTTTTTGTTTTCAGATAAGCGCCGCACAAACCTGAGATTGCTGGGTCCGGAAATCAAAAAGTTAATGAAAAAAGCCGATTACAATCAGGAAAAACTGGTTGAGTTGGTGCTTTCAACGGACCAACGTATAGCTTCACTAACCACGGGGTAACGGCAATATGTCGCTGTTAAAATAAGCCTGTTAAATCCAAAAGGACAGTTATGCGTAACTAACAGACGCCTTTAAAATAAACAAGGCGTAATAAAGCAATGAAAGCGAGTGAGATATTGACTTGTATTAATGAAAAGCTAAACGAGGCGGCACTTTTTAAAAAAATGCAGGCCGGCAGGCCTGCATTCAGTTGATATATTAGGCGACATCCAGAGATGACATATCAATAACAAAGCGATAGCGTACATCAGAGGCTTCCATACGCTGAAAGGCATGGTTTATTTCATCCATGCGGATCATTTCGCATTCAGGCAGAATGCCTTTTTCAGCACAAAACTCCAGCATCTCCTGAGTTTCAGCAATACCACCGATCAATGATCCCGCAATGCGGCGTCGGCCCAGGATCATCGGTGTCGTGTTGGTTTCAGCTACCGGGCCAACCTGACCAACCAGTACCAGAGTACCATCTACATCCAGCAGCGGCATGTATGGATTCAGATCGTGTTTTACCGGTACAGTGTCGATGATGATATCGAATTTTGACGCGGCCGTTTTCATCGCATCTGCATCACTGGAAACCAAAAAAGAATCAGCCCCCAGAGCCAGCGCATCGGCTTGTTTATCTGCGCTTCGACTGATCACCGTGACGTTGGCGCCCATACCTGAAGCGAGTTTAACGGCCATGTGACCCAGTCCCCCCAGGCCGACGACACCCACCTGGGTACCTGGTTTAACATTCCAGGTTTTTAATGGTGAATAAGTGGTAATGCCGGCACATAATAACGGGGCAACGAGTGCCAGATCTAACGCTTCGGGCACGCGCAATACGAATTCCTCACGTACAACCAGATGCCTGGAATAGCCACCAAACGTGATCTGGCCGTCATGCAGGTCCGGACTATTGTAGGTTTGGATCATACTGCTACAAAACTGCTCTTCACCATCGTGACAGTGATTACAGGTTTGGCAACTGTCTACCATACATCCCACAGCGACGGTGTCACCAACCTTGTAACGGTTCACGCCACTGCCAATAGCTGTAACGCGACCGACAATTTCATGGCCCGGTACGTTGGGATACTGGGTCCAGCCCCAATCATTCCTTGCCGTATGCAGATCAGAGTGGCAAACACCGCAATACAGCACTTCCATAGCCACATCGTTCGCGCGCAGGGCACGTCGTTCAAAGTGAATGGGTGCAAGCGCACTGTCAGGGCTTTGGGCGGCATAACCAATAGTTTTCATAGTCACTCCTGTTTGAGTTGATTCGTTGTCGGGCAGGGCAAGTTAAAGGGCATTACGGGATATTATTCAATATGGCTCATGTTGGGTTTTTAATCAGCCTGATTATTAAATACCTTATTAGGCAGGTGTTATCCGACGCATATGCTTGTTTGCTCTGTTATGAGAATACTAATGATAAAAAGCCATTTCCTGAATGCCGAATATTGGCTGATGTTTGCCTAAATCTCCAAATCTTGTAAACAACAAGCTGAGTAAGCACCGAAAAACACATTTTCTAACATCTAATTGATATACAGGCACTTCTTAACCGACAGTTACGATGGCACAATCAGCAATTGAGATTAATATTTAAATCAAAATCCAGGGAATCTTTAGCAATGGAAATCCAAGCCGCAACTAAATCTGACTACCTAACGTTAATTGACATTTGGGAGGCATCCGTCAGAGCAACCCATGATTTTTTGACAGAATCTGATATTCAGGAGTTAAAACCACTTATCCTTGAGCATTATTTTGATGCTGTCGATTTAACATGCGCCATCAGTCAATCCGGAAAAATAACCGGATTTTGTGGTGTACATGACGGTAATATCGAAATGTTATTTATAGATCCTGGCGTACGTGGACAAGGTATCGGAGCTTTGTTAACTCACAATGCAATTCAAAACCAACAAGCCAGCAAAGTTGATGTGAACGAACAAAATCCACAAGCATTGGGTTTTTATCAACACATTGGCTTTAACGTAATCGGGCGTTCAGAAAAAGACGGCCAGGGAAAACCGTACCCGATTTTGCACCTATCTTTGTAAACAACAAATCAAACAAAATTAATCAGAGCCCGGGAAACCGCGCTTTTTTATGAGTGGTGAAATCAGCACTGAAACAAGCCAAAACACAGCCTTGTAACAGCAATTCAAATGAAACGGCAGAAAGTTAAGATTTGAGCAACGCATTACAAATCGAGACTTTCAACAGCGAAAAATCAATGGTTTAAAGATGCCCAAAAGGCTAATTTCATGAAAATGCAATTTGAGGTTGGATTTTTACCTGGTCTTGTTGTGCAAGATGAGGTTTTCTTCATTGTTGTAGCCTAAATCCTTAATTACCCACCTCAGGTGTTTTATTTAACAGGTTGCTCATTTACTTGTTAGTGAGTTTAACTATGGTGATACGCAGACAGTTGCAACACGATTAAATCGGTTTATGCTTAATCGAGCGAACAAAAACAATTCACAAAGAAAAAATAATACTATGAGCAACGTTGCTTACAAAACCATCAACCTAGTACTCTTGCTCCTTAGTTTAACAAGCGTTAGCGCATGGGGTAATAATGCACTAAGCTCTTTACCTGCGAATCCTGAGATGGAGAAGATTAGTAATTCACTGTGTATTACATTGGTGAATGCAAATGTAACTGGTAAAGACATTGTTAAAAACCTGGAAGATGAAATTCTAACTCACCTGAATGTCAGGCGCGACTCAGCAGACCATAAAATGGTGAGCCTGAAACCATTGTTGATTACATTGAATGGGTTATTAGCCAGCCAGAAACTGCTGATAGGTATGTCGTGCGTGATATTGAAAATTTAAGGGGAATGTTGATTGTTCACTTTAACGCAAAAACCGCGCGGCAGTTAAGCCAAATGCCCTAAATTGTAAAGAAGATAAAAGATTATTCACGCTTTAATCCCGTTATCAGTCATTAAAAAGTGCCTTCTGGTAGGGCCCGAGTTTCTTAGGTACTTTCCATGTTCGCAATGGAGAGAAATAGAAAATACACGCTTATTGGTAGTAATAAGCTAAATTGGCAAAGGAAATTAGGTAACACAAGATGGATGTAGAAAATATACCACTAACTGAGCTTAGGCAACAAATTGCAATGCTCTTCAATCAGCAGGAATATCAGCAGGTAATTGATCTTTTTGATCATATTCGAAGCTCTTCACATACGCTATCAAATATTCAGAGAAACATTTACCCCATATGGGCTCTGAAGGTAATTGCATTGTCAATGCTAAACGGCGACGATTCTGCTGAGTTAAAAGTACTGGAAGCTCATTGCAGTAGTAGAGTGGAACTAATGTCGCCCAATTGCCAATTATTGTTATCAATGCGATATTTTAACTATATAGAAGCAATGGAAACGCAATCGCGTGAAGTGTTGGCTGCCAAACTAAAGATGTATGAATTGCAAGGTGAGGCTGCAAAATGGCAAACGGCTTATGAGGTTTTTGAGCAGCTACCGCCAAATGAGATAGAAAAACAAATCAGCATAACAATCAATGAATCGAACGAAGTATACCCATTAGAGCAGATAAAGAGCTTTCATATTAACAATGAGTTACCAAACGAAAATGTCTTTATTGAATTTTGCGTAGAAAATGAGCACCGTACCGTTAGAGCCGTAATTCCAGGTCCTAATAATGACGGAATTTGTGACGAGGGATATGTGGCGTTTGAAGGAAATCAGGCAGCGAAATTTCCAATAACTCGTTTTCAAGTTACTGAGAGTATGGCACTTAGTCCTTCTGGTTTATCGATACGAACTGAGTCACTATGTATTAATATTATGAACGCAAAATTTTTGAATTCACAAGTTGCCAGATGTTAATGTTGTAGTCCAACGCATAATTGCATTGCTTGAATTCATTTACAAAAAGGAATAGTAGTGGATCTTTGGCAAATATTTCCCGAATCTGTGTTGCATATACCCGGTATTCTCAACCTGCCATATTTATCATTGGTCTTGTACGTTGTCTTAGTTGTTATTGCGATAACCTATCAAGAATTAAGAACTGGCCTTGTTGTTTTCTTACTTACAAGCTTTTTTGTCAGTGTTTATTTTGTATTATCTATTCGTTTTGGGGTTGGTAAATTCTTACCGCCATTGTTGCTATTGGCTATCATTTTACTTCCATTAATGACGCTTTGTTTTTCTATAGTAAAACGTGACCAAAAAAAATTTTTAGTATGGTTTCTTGCCTTATTAACAGGCGTTACTTTTGCATTGAGCTGGTTTATTTGGACATTAGTGTTAACAGGGAGCTAACGATTGTGTAGCAGGTTAATTAATTGCTTTTACTTGTTAGATATTTATTGGCAAAAATATAAGTAAATTGCCTAAATAAATTTGATGTGATTAAGCAACAGCAGGGTAAATATATGAGGTTATTCCTTCCAGGGGTGATGTTTTTTGTATTCAATGTTAGCGTATGTGTAAGTAGTAATCCCCTTGCTTTTACAACAGATTTAACACTTCAGTGTTTTTCTATTCCCCAAAATTCTTCCTCATTATGCAGTGCCAGCACCATTGGAGTGGATAACACAAGTAACGATTTGTTGCTTTATCAGTTAGATGAATATAATCAGCTGCATTTACTTGATGTTCAGCGCGAAGACGGCAGTATTCAGTGGTTATGGGGGCTCTCAGAAAAGGGTAAATACACTGTATTGGTAACAAGCGAAGAAGGTCATTCATCTTATGCGTTTTACTTAACCGAAGAGGTTATTAACCTATCTGGTAATGAATTTCCCCAGCCGATTGCTTTCATTTCAGATTATTATCTTTCGCAGCTTGCTTATGTTAGTGACTCTGGTGAAGTGGTTTTCGCCCGTCTTGGCGGGGTAGGTAACGCCGACCCAACCATGTGTAGTTCAGTGTTATATAAACGTATTGCCAGACCAGAAACGGATGCGTGCTATGTTGATGAAAGCCTAAAACGTTGGACGGTACCGAGATGATCTTAAAAAAAGTTTTTAAAGTCTTCATCTATTATTGGTGTGTCAGCTTGAAGCTGAATGGCACTATGCCAGCTCTAATGCAATACAGCCAACGGTTATTTGTGAAATGATGCCACACTCTCAAGCTATATATGTTTACATGTAAGATCACTAGCAGAAATACGATTGAAAAAGTAACCATGCTTTGGATCAAAAACTTTGTAACTTCTGCTACCAAATTGTCCCGTTTCTTTAGTGGGAAAAATGGCAATATCATAGTTGGTAGGGTCCAAAACTGACGAGCCTCTCTTATCGCAAGAAATTAAAAACCAATTGTTTTGTACATTGATGCAGTTGGGGTTGTCGGATAAAATCGGCTCACGCAATAGCGTATTATAGAAAATGGCAAGTTTTGGTTCATTCTTACTGAAAGAGATTGATTTTATTTTCCATATTTTTTTAGATTCTGGTGAAAAAGTTACAGTAAAAGCGATTGGCTCGGTTCTTTTCGTGGTGTGGTATATGTCATCGTTTACCTTGAAACCCATCAAGTCATTTGGAAAGTCGCCTTTAGCTTTACCACTGCATTGAAAAGTTGGCCCGTTATCAATTTTTAATTGCAGGCGTCCCATTTCACTGATTAGTTCTTGTGATGATGGCAGCGTGTAAAACAAATCCAACTCTTTTTGTGCGGCTGGGTATCGACCAAGCGCCACTAATGTTTTGACTTTGAGTGAACTACACAGGGCGTTATCTCGGCCAATAAACTCCCGTGCCTTTGTTACTGCTTCTAGTGCTTGTTCATAGTCTTTTTGCTGCAAGGCATGTTCAGCGGCTTCGATATAGGCTTTTGCCCTGTTTTCGTTTGCGCTCTGAGCAAATGCCAGGGGTACAGAAGTGAGTAATAGTATCGCGCCAATAGTGATAATAGTTATTGATTTAGTCATTCGTTTTTCTCTTCAGTAAATAAACAAATATCCCTAAAAACAGTGATCTTTTCTTCCGTTTTAACCACTGGGGGGCTTAACCAATTGCCATCTCGGTCCCCCTGTGTCAGGATAGTTGTCGCCTCAGTTTTTCGTATTGTTAGACAGGGGGTGGATGACAGGTTTGAGTGAA